>CANRHK010000032.1 GCA_947630395.1 uncultured Oscillospiraceae bacterium | reverse complement strand
TGCTCCAGGGGGCCAGCCCCCGGGCGGCGCTGTCGGTGATGGCGGTGAGCCGGGCGGTGGCCTTCCTCCGGGGCAGGGACTACGTGGTGCCGGAGGACATCCAGGCCATCTGGCGGGACGCCGTGGCCCACCGGCTGCTGCTCCAGCCCGGCGCCGGGGCCTCCACCTCGGCGGAGGAGATCGCCAGGGCGGTGCTGAAGAGCGTGGGCGCGCCCAGGATCCGCTGACGCCATGTGGATCAGAAGAATCCTCTACGCCCTGGCGCTGCTGATGGCGCTGCTGGGACAGATGCTGGACGTGGGATACGCGTTTCACTACATATTTGTGTTTACTTTGCTGCTGCCCCTGCTGGCTCTGGCCGTCAGCCTGCCGGCAATGCTGGGCTGCCGGGGGCGTCTGCGGACAAGTACGGCCCGCACGGTCCGGGGGGGGAAGTGTGCCTGGGAGCTGGTGGTGAAAAACCGGTTCCCCCTGCCCGTGGGGCGGGTGAAGGGCCTGGTCAGCGGCCGGAACCTCCTCACCGGGGCCGTGGAGCGCCGCCGGTTCTCCATCAGGGGGGCCGTCTCCGGCAGCCGGGAGACCTGGCAGGCAGATACGGATCGCTGCGGCCTCATCCAATACCGCCTGGAGAGCCTTTGGGTCTGTGATTGCATGGGCATTTTCGCCCTGCCCGCCCGGCGGACGGGGGACGCGTCCTTGATTGTGGAGCCCGCCGCGGTCCTGCCGGGACCTTTGCATCTGCCGGAGGGCATGGGCCAGTCCCGGCCGGCGCCCCGGGGCAAGGCCCCCTCGGGGGAGGACTACGAGCTGCGGCCCTACCGGGTGGGGGACAGCATGCGCTCCATCCACTGGAAGCAGTCCGCCAAGCGGGACGAGCTGGTGAGCCGGGAAACGCTGGAGGACAGGCGGCCCTTGGTGGTGCTGACACTGGAGCACTTCGGCGCGCCGGAGGAGGTGGACCGGGCTCTGGACGCCCTGGCGGGCTATGCCAGGACGCTGCTGGAGGCGGAGAGGCCCTTTGAGGTGCGCTGGGTCCACCCGGCCAGCGGGCGCCTCCGCCGCTTTCCCGTGGAGCGGCGGGAGGACTGGACCCAGTGCCTCACAGCGGTGCTGTCCGACCCTGCCCCGGAGGAGGGGAAGTCCATCCTGGATGTGCCCCTGACGGCGGATCCGGACACCCAGTTGTGCCCCATCCACATCACCGGGAAGGAGGCGGCGCAATATGATGAGACGGACTGACCGGCCCGTCTCCCCCCTGCTGCTTTTGGGGGACAGCATCACGCTGGCTCTGCTGCTGGCGGGGGGACTGATCACCTTCCTGGGCACCTACGGGATTGAGACGGATTATTGGGCGCTGGGGACGGTCTGCGCCGTCCTGGCCGTCCTGTCCGCCGGGCTGTGGCAGCTGCGGCATGGAGTGTGGCTCGCCCTGGGGGGCCTGGGGGTGTGGGGCCTTGCTGCCTGGTTCCTCCGGGAGAAGATTGTGCTGGTGATGGCGCACCTTATTCGCCTGGTCCGGGATCAGACGGCGCCGGTGGAGGAGGCCACACAGCAGCAGGTGGCGGAGGCGCTGCTGCCGGTGCTGATCTGGTTCTTCGCCCTGGGGCTGGCCCTGCTGCTGGGCTGGCTGGTGGTGCGGGCACGGTGCTGGTATCTGCCGGCCCTGGCGGTGTGGGCGCCCCTGCTGCCCGCCTGCCTGCGGGGGACGCTGCCCAGCTGGTGGGCCCTGCTGGCGGCCACCGCCGGGTGGGGGACGCTGCTGCTTACCGCCCTCTTTTCCCCCAGAGATCGGGACAGCCTGGGGCGGGCTACCCTCCTGAGCCAGGGGGCCCTGGCCGCGCTGCTGGCTGTACTCACCCTGGCCCTGCCCATGGAGGGCTACGACAGGCCCCAGTGGGCTACCGACGCCAGGGACAAGATGTTTGAAATCATGGAGCGGGGGATGGATCTGTTCCCCGCCGGCAACAGCGGCGAGAAGACGCCCCTTTCCCAGTGGATGGATCAGCTGGGCTTTCCCAGCCCCGGCGGCGGGGAGGTGTCCGGCCAGGTGGACCTCCGGGCCGTGGGGCCCCGGCGCTACACCGGGCGGACGGTGCTGACCGTCAGCACCAGCGACGCCCACCCGGCGGGCCGGGTCTACCTCCGGGGAGAGTCGGCGGGCGTCTACACCGGCACCAGCTGGGAAGCGGTGGACGGGGAGGCCTCCCTCTCCGGCGGGCCGGCGCGGCAGGACGCCCCCACCTGGACGGCATGGGGGCAACCCATCTATACCATGGCTGTCCGCCACGCCGGCACGGGGGGCACGACCGCCTACTATCCCTACCGGCTGTCGGATCTCCTGACGGAGGGCCTGTCCCTGGGGGAAGGCGGCCGGGTGGAGAAAAGCGCCGATCTACAGGAGTATCAGGTGTCCTACTGCCCCGGTGGGCCGGAGGACGGCCTCCCGTCCGACGGCGGATGGGAGTACCGTGATTTTGCCTACGCCAAGTACCTCCAGGTGCCGGAGAGCACCCGGCAGAGGCTGGCGGGCCTGCTGGGGGAGATGGCACGGCAGGAGATCCGCTGGCCGGACGAGTCCCCGGCGGAGCACCAACAGGCCGTGGCCATCGCCCGGCAGGCGGAGAAGCTGCTGTCCACCCTGGCGGTCTATGACCCGGACACCCCCGCCATGGGGGCGGGGGAGGACTTTGTGGACCACTTCCTGGAGGAGGGTCGGGGCTACTGCGTCCACTTCGCCACTTTGGGCACCCTGCTGCTGCGGCTGGAGGGGGTGCCCGCCCGGTATGTGGCCGGGTATGTGGCGGATCTGGACAGCAGCGGCCAGGCCGCGGTCCCGGACAGCGCCGCCCACGCCTGGGTGGAGATCTACCTGGACGGCTACGGCTGGTACCCGGTGGAGATGACCCCAGGATACGAGGGAATGGAGGCCGGCGAGGGGAGTACGGCGGTCCAGCCGCCGGAGGATACAGGGGATCCGGATGGGACGGAGGACCCGGACGCGCCGGGAGAGGAGCAGGATGATCCGGAGACACAGGATCCGGTGACACCGGACAATCCGGACAAGACGGAGACCGACACGCCCACCCTCCCGGGCGGAGAGGATACCGCGCCGCCCCAGAAGGGGTGGGATCTCACCTGGCTTTGGCGGACGGTGGAAGGCCTGCTCTGTCTGGCTGTTCCTGTAGCTCTCTACCGGCTGGCGGTCCTGTGGCGGCGGAAGCGCCGGGAGGACGGGAACACCAACCGCTCCGCCATCGCGGCCTACTGCCGTTACCGGCGGCTGCTGGCCTGGGGCTGCGAAGGGGACGGGGAGATGGAGACCCTGGCCCGCCGGGCCAAGTTCAGTCAGCACACCCTGACGGAGGAGGAGCGCGCCGGGGCGTGGGATCGCCTGGACACGCTGCGGCGGGAGACGGAAAAGGGCCTGCCGGTGTGGAAGCGGTGGTGCCTTTGGGCGCTGGGGCCAATCTTCTGAGAGAATCAAATATCCCCGCTGAGAAGCGGAAAAGGAGCCGCCGGCCATGGCCGGCGGCTCCCTGCGGTTTTTGGGCGTTGGATCGTCCGGCAGCGGTCATGCGGCGCGTTGCGCTGATTTGAAAGAGACCGTGCCCCTCCCCCTTGCGTGGAGGCAAGTTTTGGTATATAATACACCACATAATGGAGGAGTAGTCCCCCGCGGGAGGCCGCACGGCTCCGGCGGGCCCTTCGACAGCTTCCGGCAGCCGGCGGCGGACAGCGGTGGTATACTGGAGCCGTCCGACGACGGGAGAGGAGGAGAACGCCCTTGCGCACGCCCAGGCCCCAAAATATCCCCCCATGGCTGCGGCCTCTGCTGGAGAGCCGCCCGGGGAAATTTCTCACCGCCGCTGTACGGCGGTACTTCGTCCACGACGTGGGGCGGCAGGCCGCGGCTCTGGCCTACTACCTGCTCTTCACCATCTTCCCCTTCCTGATCTTCGTCAGCAGCCTGCTGGGTCTGCTGCGGCTGGACGTGGAGGGCATCCTCCGCTCCCTCAGCTCCCTGCTGCCGCTGGAGGTGCTGGAGCTGGTGGGGACCTATCTTGTCTATGTATCCGAGACCAGCAGCCGCACCATGCTGTGGTTCAGCCTGGTGTTCACCATCTATTTCCCTATGCGGGCCTCGGACTGCCTCATGCAGGCGGTGCGGCGTGCTTACCACCTGCCCCGGCCCAGGAACCCTATCGTCTACCGGTTCAAGGTGCTGCTGTATACCGTCTTTCTATTGGTGGCCATTGCCGTGACGCTATTCCTCACCACCGTGGGGGAGCGGATGCTGCTGTCCCTGGGCGGCGTGCTCCATCTGCCGGAGGGCTTCGCCCGGCTGTGGGGCAGTCTCCGCTTCCTGGTGGCGGGCGCGGTCATGTTCGCCGCCATCGGCATTCTCTACGCCGCCGCCCAGGACGCGCGGCAGAGCGCCCGCAACGTCATCCCCGGCGCCCTGGCCGCTCTGGCCGGGTGGCTGGTGGTGTCCTGGGCCTATGCCTTCTATGTGGAGAACTTTGCCAACTACTCCCTGATCTACGGCGCCCTGGGCGCCATCATCGTGGTGATGGTGTGGCTCAATCTGACGGCGGTGGTGCTGATTATGGGCTCGGAGGTCAACGGGGCGCTGCTGTCCCTGGAGCGGGATCGGAAGGTAAGAGAACAGCGGACGGGACAGGACCCGCCCGATCAATAAGGAGCATGACCTATGAAAATTATCATCATCGGCAACGGCAAGGTGGGCTTCACCCTGGCCAGGCAGCTCAGCGGCGAGAATCACGAGCTGGTGCTCATCGACCAGAGCGCCCAGGCTTTGCAGAGCGCCGACACCACCCTGGACGTGCTGTGCGTGGTGGGCAGCGGCGCCTCCATCCGGGTGCTGCTCTCCGCCGGGGTGCGGGACGCGGATCTGGTCATCGCCGTCACCGGCTCCGACGAGCTGAACATCGTCTGCTGCCTCATCGCCAAGAAGCTGGGGGCCCGGCACACCGTGGCCCGCATCCGCTCCCCGGAGTACTACCGGGAGGCCAACCTCTTAAAGCGGGAGGTGGGCCTGGATGTCATCATCAACCCCGAGCACGCCGCAGCCCAGGAGATCTCCCGGCTGCTGCGAGTGCCCTCCGCCTTCAGCGTGGAGACCTTCGCCCGGGGGCTGGTGGAGATGATCGGCTTCCCCGTCATGGAGAGCGACGGCCTGGCGGGCGTCAGCCTCTTTGACTACAACCGCCGCCACCCCAACGGCGTGCTCATGTGCGCCGCCATCCGGGGCGGGGAGGTGTTTGTGCCCAATGGCCGCTTTGTGCCCCAGACGGGGGACAAGGCCTATGTCATCGGCAGCCCCGCCGAGGTGGTCAAGTTCTTCCACACCCTGGGCCGGGACAGCGGCCGGATCCGGCAGATCACCGTCCTGGGCGGCAGCAAGATCGCCACCTACCTGACCTGGGCGGTGGAAAAGGTGGGCATGAAGGTGCGCATTGTGGAGCAGCAGGAGGATCGCTGCCGGGATCTGGCGGAGAGGCTGCCCAACAGCCTCATTATCCACGGCGACGGCACCGACAGCGCCACCATCGAGGAGGAGAACCTGCTGGACACCGACGCCTTTATCGCCCTCACCGACCGGGACGAGGAGAATCTGCTGATGGCCATGACCGCCCAGAAGCAGGGAGTGAAAAAGGTCATCGCAAAGATGAATCGTCCCAACTATATGGAGATGATGCGGGAGTTCGGCGTGGACAGCATCATCAGCCCCAAGGACATCACCGCCTACCGGATTTCCGCCTACGTCCGGGCCATCGCCAACAGCCAGGGCAGCGCGGTGGAGAACATGTACAAGCTGCTGGGCGGCGACATTGAGGCAGTGGAGTTTACCGCCACCGCCGCCACCAGCTTCCTGGACACGCCCCTGAAAGACATGAACCCAGGCGGCAAGAACCCCCGCCGCCTGAAGGACGGCCTGCTGGTGGCCGCCATCGCCCGGGAGGGCCAGACCATCATCCCCGACGGCAACACCCGCATTCTGGCCGGGGACCGGGTCATCGTCATGGCCAAGCACCTGTTCCTCCAGAATCTGGACGACATTCTCCAATAGGACCGGGAAAAAGCGATGAATTACAAGCTGGTATTCCATATTCTGGGTATGATCCTGCGGGTGGAGGCGGTTCTGATGCTGCCCTCCCTGGTTATCGCCTACGCCACCGGCGACGGGGACGCCAAGGCGTTCCTGCTGGCGATGGTCATTACCATGGCTGTCGGGCAGCTGCTGTGCTTCCTGCCCTGGCGGGGCGTGAAGATGCAGGCCAGGGACGGCTTCGCCACCGTGGCCCTCACCTGGATTGTGCTCTCCATGTGCGGGGCCCTGCCCTATGTGTTCAGCGGCGTGCTGCCGAACTTTATTGACGCTTTCTTTGAGACCGTCTCCGGCTTCACCACCACCGGCTCCACCGTGCTCACCTTCATCGAGGGTCAGCCCAGGGGTATCCTCTTCTGGCGGGCCCAGACCCAGTGGATGGGCGGCGTGGGCGTGCTGGTGCTGGCCCTGGCCCTGGTGCCCAAGCTGGGGGAGGGCAGCGTGTACCTCATGCGGGCCGAGTCCCCGGGGCCCATCAAGAGCAAACTGACCCCCCGGGTCAGCGACACGGCCAAGATCCTCTATAGCATCTACATCGGCCTCACCGTGGGGGAGATCTTCTCTCTGCGCCTGGCCGGTATGCCCTGGTACGACTGCTTTATCCACGCTTTCTCCACCATCTCCACCGGTGGCTTCTCCAACCGCAACGCCAGTATCGCGGCCTACGGGAGCCTGGCCGTCGAGTGGATTATCATCGTCTTCATGTTCCTCTCCGGCATCAACTTCGCCCTGCTGTACTTCGCCGTGCGGCGGAACTTCAAGGCGGTGTTTGAGAGCGAGGAGCTGCGCAGTTACACCCTCATGGCCACGCTGGCCACGGTGTTTATTGTGATCAACCTGGTGGTCAAGGCGGGGTGGGAGCTGAATCTCCGGACGGTGACGGACAGCGCGTTCCAGGTGGTGACGCTGATGACCACTACGGGGTACATGACCTACGACTATACCCTCTGGCCCACCTTCTCCCAGACGGTGCTGATTTTCGTCATGTTCGCCGGGGCCTGCGCCGGGTCCACCGCCGGCGGCGTCAAGCAGATCCGGGTGGTGCTGCTGGTGAAGAACCTCCGGCGGGAGGTCCGGCGGATCCTCCACCCCAGGCAGGTCACCACTATCCGCAGCGACGGCGAGCGGGTGGACGAGCCCATCCTCTCCGGCATCTCCCTGTTTTTCTTCGCGTATATTCTGATGCTGCTGGTGGTTACACTGGTGGTATCTTGGGACGACGTGGGCTTTACCGCCGCCTTTACCGCGTCGCTGACGTGCATCAGCAACGTGGGGCCGGCTTTCAGCGTGCTGGGGCCCACCAGCAACTTCGCCGCCCTCTCCGGGGTCAGCAAGCTGTTTCTCAGCCTCAACATGCTGCTGGGGCGGCTGGAGATCATGCCGTTGCTGCTGCTGCTGTTCCCCTCCCTCTGGAAGAAGAAATAGCCGGAGGAACCGCAAAAAGAAGATTCTTATTATTGATGGAAGAAGAAAGGAATATGGAACCATGGACAACAAACTGAAAGAGTATGCCGAGCTGCTGGTGGATGTTGGACTCAACCTCCAGCCGGGGCAGACCCCCCACATCAGCGCCAGCATCGAGGCCGCGCCCCTGGCGCGGCTGTGCGTGGAGGCCTGCTATGATAGGGGCGCCCGCAACGTCATCATGGAATATGTGGACGACGTTGTGTCCCGGCAGCGCTATCTGCGGGCCGACGAGGCGGTGTTCTCCGAGTATCCCCCCTACGCCAAGGCCAGGCTGGACTGGTTCGTGGAAAAGAAGTCCCCCAGCCTGTCCATCCTGGGCAGCGATCCGGAGCTGTTCAAGGACGTGGACCCCGCCCGGATACAGGCGGCCCAGCGGGCCGCCGGCGAGCCCGCCAAGCCCTACCGGGACGCCGTCACCGCCAGCCGCATCCAGTGGTGCGGCGCGGCCTACCCCACGGCGGTGTGGGCGAAGAAGGTGTTCCCTGATTTGCCGGAGGATCAGGCCCTGGCCGCCCTGTGGGACGCCGTCTACGCCGTCTGCCGGGTCACCGGCGACGGCAAGGCGGTGGAGCGCTGGCAGGAGCACATCAAGGCCACCACCCGCCGGGCCAAAATCCTCAACGACTACAACTTCAAGTCCCTGCATTATACCAACTCCCTGGGCACTGACCTGACTGTGGAGCTGCCGGAGCACCACATCTGGGCTGGCGCCGCCGACAGGACCCCCGAGGGGGTGGGCTTTGTGCCCAACATCCCCACCGAGGAGATCTTCACCGCCCCCCGGTGGGACGGCGTCAACGGCCGGGTCTATGCCGCCATGCCCCTGGCCCTGGACGGCAATCTGGTGGAGAATTTCTGGATGGAGTTCAAGGACGGCCGTATTGTGGACCTCCACGCGGAGAAGGGGGAGGAGCACCTCCGCGCCTCTGTGGACCTGGACGAGGGCTCCCGCTACCTGGGCGAGGTGGCCCTGGTCCAGTATGACTCCCCCATCCGAAACACAGGCCTGCTGTTCTATGAGACACTATTTGACGAGAACGCCTCCTGCCACCTGGCCTTCGGCGCGGCCTACCCCGGCTGCGTCAAGGGCGGCAACGATATGAGCGCCGAGGAGCAGAAGGCCGCAGGACTCAATCAGTCCATCAACCATATCGACTTCATGGTGGGCACCAAAGACCTGCGCGTCGTGGGCGTCACCCACGACGGGAAAGAGGTACCTGTGTTCGTGGACGGCAACTTCGCGTTTTAATGCTGCAAGAGCGCCCGGACGGGTCCGTCCGGGCGCTCTTTTCAGGAGGGGGGATTCTGTGGCGGTTGACAGGCTGATGGGCATTCTGGCCGTCCTTCTGCGGGAGGAGCAGGTCACGGCAAGGGACTTGGCGTCCCGGTTTGAGGTGTCTGTGCGCACCATCCAACGGGATGTGGACAGGCTGTGTCAGGCGGGGATTCCCCTCCGCACCCTCCGGGGCGCCGGGGGCGGCGTGTCCATCATGGAGGGCTACAGCCTGGATCGCACCGCCCTCACCGACGCGGATAGGGGCGCCATTCTGGCGGGCCTCCGGGGGCTGGACAGCGTGTCCGGCGGCGGCTATTACCGGCAGCTCATGGAGCGCCTGCCGTCCTCCCGGACCCAGGCCGGGGACGACTGCGTGGTCATCGACCTGGCCTCCTGGTACGGGCCTCTGCTGGCGCCCAGGCTGGAGCTGCTGAAAAGCGCCTGCGCGGACCGGCGAGCGGTGCGGTTCACCTACTGCGCTCCCGGCGGCGACAGCGTCCGGACGGTGGAGCCCTGCCGGCTGGTGTTCCGGTGGAGCGGGTGGTATCTCTTTGGGCGGTGCCGGCTGCGGGAGGACTTCCGGCTCTTTAAGCTGACCAGGATGCTGGATTTGGAGGTGCTGGAGGAGACCTTCCCGGCCTATCCGTTGCCTTCCCCTATCACCCCGGTGGATCGGGTGTACCCGGACAGGATCACCGGCGTCATTCGCTTCCGTCCCTCCGCCCGCTGGCGGCTCATTGACGAGTACGGCGGCGGCAGCTTCACGGTGGAGTCCGACGGCAGTCTCCTCTTTACCCGGGGGTTTCCCGACGGGGAGGAGCTGGTGCGCTGGGTGCTGACCTTCGGGGATCAGGCCGAGCTGGTGGAGCCAAGGGAGCTGAGGGACAGATTGACAAAAACTTTACGGAATATTCTGTCGAAATATGACAGATAGTTGTCCGGTTCCGGGGTGTAAGATGGCCTCGGAGGTGAGGGACATGATAGAATCCCGATGCGGATTGCTGTGCGGCGAGTGCCGTTTTCACACAGAGAGCGGCTGCCGGGGCTGCGTCTATATTGAAAATCCCTTCTGGGGCAAATGTCCAGTGAAGAGCTGCTGTGAGGAAAAGGGCCTGGCCCACTGCGGGCTGTGCCCCCAATTCCCCTGCGAATTGCTGCGCCAATTCGCCTACGACGCCCGGGAGGGCGACGGCGGACGCCGGATCACACAGTGCCGGCTGTGGCGGGAACAAATGGAGGATGCCAATGGATAAGATCGACTACAAGAAGACGGAGGCGTACCTGTATCTGCCCAAAAAGCCGGCCATTGTGCGGGTGCCGGAGATGGGGTTCTTCGCCGTGGAGGGACAGGGGGACCCCAACACGTCCCCGGCCTATCAGGAGGCCATGAATCTGCTGTACGGACTCAGCTTCACGGTGAAAATGAGCAAGATGGGCGGGAGGACCCCGGCGGGGTACTTCGACTATGTGGTGCCACCCCTGGAGGGGCTGTGGTGGACGGAGGATCCGGGTTTTACCGGCAGGTTCCCCGCCGACAAGTCGAAATTCTGCTGGGTGTCCCTGATCCGGCAGCCGGAGTTTGTGGACGAGGGGGTATTTGCCTGGGCGGCGGAGGAGCTGAAAAAGAAGCACCCAGAGTATGATCTGGGCAAGGCCCGCTTCCTCCGGTGGGAGGAGGGGCTCTGCGCCCATGTGCTCCATGTGGGGCCCTACGGCGACGAGCCCGCCACGCTGGACAGGCTGGAGGAGTTTATAGCCCGGGAGGGCTATGAGGCCGATTTTTCCAATGTCCGGCGTCACCATGAGATCTACCTGGGAGACCCCAGGAGGACTAAGCCGGAACGGCTGCGGACGGTGCTGCGGCAACCCGTTAAAAAGAAATAAAGGGAGGGGGAGCTTCCCCCTCCCTTTACTTCTCTGCTATGTGGGGGTTCCACCCCCACGCCCTGGCCTACTTTTCCCGCGCGGGAAAAGTAGGCAAAAGCGCGCTCAGGGGTTTCACCCCTGAGAACCCCAATTTATTTTTTGTTTTGCGCTCAACCTGTGGTCTGTCCTGTCTAAACCGCACCGGGTCCCGTGTATGAGGCGAAGCGGCTGTTTTGGGGCTGTTGTACGGAGTTCTCTATGCGGCGCCCAGTTGGCTTCGCCAACCTTCGCTGCGGTTCGTTGTACGGCCCGTTACCCCTCGCGGAGTGGAACGGAGCGACAGTGGGCAGTCCGCAAAACAAGGCAACGGCGATGAGAGCTTCTCTGGGTTCTGCCCAACACCAGACTCCCGTGAAAAAGGGGGTCCAGCCCGTAGGGGTGGCGGTTTTTCCGGCCACTTTTTGGCGGCAAAAAGTGGCCCCGGGGTGAGGTGAATGAAACAAAAAGAAAAGACCGATAAGGGGCCGGAGGCCCCTATGCAGCGGGGCGGCCGGTGACTGCAAAAGACTGGGGGCCAGTGAGGACACCGGCCCCTACGCATGTTGCTATGCAAAGAGCAGACTGATGCTGTGCACCAAAACGCACAGCCCCACCCCCACGGCGGTGGGCAATACCACCGCCAGAACAGTCCACTTGGCGCTGCGGGTCTCCCGCCAGATGGTGAGACAGGTGGTGCCGCAAGGGAAGTGAAAAAGCGTAAACAGCAGGGCGCACAGGGCGGTGGCCGCCGTCCAGCCGTTGGCGGCAAGAAGGGTGTGGAGCTCTGCCAGGCTGGCGTAGTCTGTCAGCGATCCCGTGGAGAGATACCCCATGAGGATGCAGGGCACCACAATCTCGTTGGCCGGGAAGCCCAGGAGAAACGCCAGCAGGATGATGCCGTCCAGTCCCATGAGGCGCCCCAGGGGCTGGAAGAAGCCCGCCAGGTGGAGCAGAATGCTCTGCCCGCCTACGGTGATGTTGGCGGCGCACCAGATGAGCAGGCCCGCCGGGGCCGCCACCGACACCGCCCGCCCCAGGACGAACAGCGTCCTGTCCAGAATGGATCGGATCAATACCTGGCCCACCTGGGGCATCCGGTAGGGCGGCAGCTCCAGAGAGAAGGAGGAGGGCTCCCCCTTAAGAGCGGTGGCGGAGAGAAAGCGGCTGGCCCACAGGGTCATGGCCACCGCCAGGACGATGGCACCCATCAGCAGCACCGCAGACGTCAGGCTCCCCCAGAGCCCCGCCCCGGTGACGAAGAACATGGAGATGAGAGCGATCAGGGTGGGGAATCCGCCTCCATACTTAAGGAAACTTCTCCCGATTGAGAGGACGGCTGTCCGCCGCAGAGAAATATGTGGAGCGTCTCGCCGTCCCACTGGCATTTCTGCACCAGCAGGCGAATTAACGCTCGCTTTTCCGGGACGGTCATGGAACTGTCCTCTATGGAGAGAACGGGCGGGGCTGGTGCGCGGGCGCTGGGGGGCTCCTCCTCTGCCCCGGTCTGGACGAGGCCCGCTTGCAGGCGGTTCAGCTCCGACTCCACCTCCTCCGCCCGCTGGGCAATCTTTTGGGCGAAGGCGCTGCCGGGGGCGGCGCTCCCCAGGGCCAGCACCAGGCGCTCCAGCTCCTGCTCACGCGCCTTCACCCGTTGCCGGAGGTCCGCGGGAGGATCTGGGGCGTGTTCCGCCTGGAGCGCCCGGCGCAGCTCCTTCAGCAGCGGGATTAGGCCGCCATCCGGTTTGGCGTGGGGCTCCAGCGCGCGGCAGACCAGTTCATCCGCCTGGGGACCGTGGAGATTGGGGCAGGCGCAAGTCCCTTTGCCCAGCTGGAGCTTGTTCTGGCAGATGTAGTCGTACTGGCCCGGCCGGCCAGACCGGGCCTTGGAGAACATGCGCCGGCCGCACCGGGCGCACACGATCAGGCCGGAGAGCAGGGCGTAGCCGTTGCGGGCGTTGGAGTGGGGGGTGTCCGGCCCGCCGCGCTCCAGAATCCGCTGGACGGCCACCCAGTCCCGGCCGCTGACCCGGCCCTCGTGCCGGCCCACGGCCACAATCCACTTGTCCACGCCATTGCGGGGGGCGCGGCTTACGGCATAGTCCCGCTTATTATAGGAGAGCAGGCCCCGGCCGTGGCCGCAGTCCTGCTCGGTAAAGCACACGTCCGCCCGTTTCTCCCGAAAGTAGGCCAGGGAGTCCCTGTCGGCGGCGCAGTAGACCGGGTTTTGCAGGATCTCCCGCAGGCCCGGCAGGGAGAAGTCCTGCCCCTGCCGGGATCGGAGGCCGTGGCCGTGGAGATATTTTCGCACGCCGTTGAGGCTCTGCAGCTCCAGAAATTTGCGGTAGATCAGATCCACCGTGCCAATCTCGTCGGGGTCGGTTTTCAGCGCGCAGGCGGACTTGACCTTGCCGTCGATGACCACCTCCCGGGTCTTCTCCGAGGTGTAGCCGGTGGGCGTGGCGCCGCCCAGCCAGCGGCCGGTTCTGGCTAGTAGCAGCATGTTGTCCCGCACCCGTTCGGCGATGGTCTCCCGCTCCAGCTGGGCAAACACGCTGGCAATGTACAGCATGGCCTTGCCCATGGGGGTGCTGGTGTCGAATTTCTCCCGGATGCAGACGAAGGCCACGCCCCGGCTGTTCAGCTCCTCAATGAGGGCGGCGAAGTCGCCCACGCTGCGGCTGATCCGGTCCAGCCGGTAGCACACCAGGCAGTCTGGCCTTTGGGCTCGCATGTCCCGCAGCATCCGCTGGAACTGGGGCCGGTCCAGGGTTTTGCCGGAAAAGCCCTCGTCCTCGTAGACCGTAATATCCCCGTCCGTGCTGCCGGGGTAGTTGGTAAGGATATACCGGCGGCACAGCTCCACCTGGTTCTCAATGGACTCCCCCCTGCCGGTAAAGACGGATTTGCGGCTGTAGATAAGGAATTTCACCCGATCATCCCCCCTGAGTTTCGATGCCGTGTCCCTATAAATAATCGTATCTCCCCACAGTCCAAAAGATGTGGGGAGATACGTTGTAAGAGGATTAAATTTTATAGGGGGCTCATACGATGCCCCGGACGCTCTCGAAGGAGCTCTCCACGGCGCACTTCAGGTGCTCCCGCATGCGCTGCTCCGCTTTTTTGCCGTCCCGTTCCAGAAGGGCCTCGATGATGCGCTTATGCTCCTCATTGCTCACAGCCAGCCGGTCGGGCAGCTCGGCGGCCAGAACCACCAGGCGCATGTTGTGGGACAGGACCATGTCCATGAGGTTGATAAGAAACGGATTCCGGCTCAGCTCCGCCAAGTACATGTGAAACTGGAAATCCGCCTTGGTGGTGGTCATGAAGTCGGCGCCCCGGGAGAAAACGTCCAGAAACTCCCGCAGCCGCCCCGCGTCCGCGTGGGCCGCCCCCGCGCCCGCCAGATAGGGCTCTACCAGGGAGCGTGCGGCGCTGATATCGGAAATCTCGTTGGCGGAGATGCCGGAGACAACCACGCCCCGGCGGGGGAAGATGGTCACAAAGTTCTCCTGGGCCAGGGCGGCAATGGCCTCCCGCACAGGCGTCTTGCTGACCCCCAGCTCCTCCATGATCTCCTGCTGATTGACAATTTCGTTGGGACGCAGCTGGCAGGTCAGAATCCGCTCCCGGAGCAGCGCGTATACGGTATTCTTGTTGGAATCCATCAAATCACCCGCCCAAATCAGAGTATGGCACTTTCATATATATGAAGATTATACACGGATTTCTCTGATATATCAAGAGGCTTTTTTCAAAATGATGGTCCCCGGTTTTTCCCGGCGATGCTTACAAAAAAATATTTAATATTTTGGGAATTTTGTCAATTGTGTTCGGCGTCCAATTTGCATTTAATATGTTCATATTTCAGAGGTATATTATTAAAATATCAAAAGACTTTCAGAAATATTACAGCCCCCGCTGCGGCGTGTGAATCTCCGCGGGCCGCTGCGGAGAAGCAAGCAAAACAGGGATCGGCGGCGCGTTTCAGGATATGGGCCCCACCTACTTTCTGCCCTCCGTGGCGGCGGCCTTGCTGTATCTGCGAAATTCACGGACAGGGTCCTGCGCTCCGCCAAAAGTCAAAAGTCAGCGGTTATCACAAAAAATACAGCCGCTTTTTGGATAGAGTGACAATTGACTTCCGGGCCAAATGCGCTATGATGTAACTATATCCTTGTGATATATCACAAGGATATGAATTGCTGTCACACACAATTTCAACTGATGGGGTGAAGGAAATGAAAGCGGTTTATATCGACGCGCCCGGCCAGATTACCATCCGCGACGAGGCCATGCCGGCCATCACGGCCCCGGACGACGTCATCATCCGGATTAAATACGTGGGCATCTGCGGCTCGGACGTCCATATCTTCCAGGGCGGCAACCCCTTTGTGGTGTACCCCCGGGTCTTCGGCCACGAGTTCACCGGCGAGGTGTACCAGGT
>CANRHK010000031.1 GCA_947630395.1 uncultured Oscillospiraceae bacterium | reverse complement strand
GGCAGCGTGCTCCTGAAAAACCAAAATATCCGGGACCGGGTGTGCCGGGATATTCTGGAGCGGCGAAAGGAGGCCCGCATCGTGCCGGCCATCCGGGACGCCTCGGAGGGCGCCATCAGGCTGCTGCGCAGGGAGCATATCTGAGGGGATCCTCCCATCGCGGCGCAAAAGCCCGGGCTACTCCAGAATGTTGGTAGTGATCTGATCAACCCCCATCTGAATCAGGCGTTCCGCATCCTCGGGCTTATCCACCACCCAGCAGTTGACGGTGATGCCGTTGTCGTGCATGAGCCGGACGTTTTCCGGCGTCAGGCAGGCGAACTGGGCGTCCAGATCCAGCCGGTGCTCAATGAGCGTCCGGATGGTTTCCGGCGAGGCGTCGGCGGTGAGCCACTGGGCCGGCGCCCGGGGGACCAGACATCTTAACCGGAGCAGATTTTCCAGCTCGAACGAGATAAATACAATGCCGTGCTCATATTCGCATTTCCGCAGCATATCCAGAACCGCCGCCAGTTGCTCCACGGAAAAAGCGTGTTTTAACTCCAAATAGCCCACCTTCCCATACCGTTTGCAGATGGATACATACTCCCGCAGCGTCGGCAGCATCAGATCCCTCCGGCCGAAGGCGCCGTCCATGTCCTTATACTGGAGCCGCGTGAGGGTCTGATAGGTGGACTCCTCGGGGATCAGCCTGTCGGCGCAGGTCCGCGCGGTATCTTCATCGTGGAACAGCACGAACTTGCCGTCCACGGTATTTCGCAGATCGGTTTCAATCCCATAATAGCTCCGGTTTCCCGCGGCTACGAAGGCCGCGCAGGTATTTTCCCGTTCCAGGCCGGAGAGGCCCCGGTGCGCCACAAACTTTGTGCCGCCCTTATTGGCAATTTTAACCGTATCCATAGGCTTATCCCTTTCCGAGCGTTTTTCATTTTGAGAATACACCCCTTTGCCTGATAAGTCAACGCCCCGCGAAGGATTCATTTTCCGTTCTTCTGCCGCTGTAGATTTTCCCACTCCGTGGTGGCCGCGCAGAAATTTGTCTGATGAAAACCTGGATTTTTTGTTCACAACCCGTATTGAAATCCTTATGATGAAATAAAATTTCATAAAATGATTCTTTTTGCGAAAACAAATTAATTGGACATTGAGAGGGAGGATTTCGGTATGCGGATCTACAGAGAAACAGATTACCGGGCCATGAGCCGCCGTGGGGCGGATATCTTGGCCGCCCAGATCCTGCTGCGTCCCGAGAGCGTCCTGGGTCTGGCCACGGGGTCCACCCCCGTGGGCATGTACCGGGAGCTGGTGGAGAAGAACCGGAGAGGGGAGATCGACTTTTCGGGCGTCCGGACGGTGAATCTGGACGAGTATGTGGGCCTGTCCCCTGAGCATGAGCAGAGCTACCGCTATTTCATGCAGCGGAATCTGTTCGACCACGTCAACATCCGCCCCGGCGCCACCCACGTGCCCGACGGACTGGCGGAGGACCTGGCGGGGGAGTGCCGCCGCTATGACCGGCTGATTGAGAGCCTGGGCGGGGTAGACCTCCAGGTGCTGGGCATGGGCCGCAACGGACACATCGGCTTCAACGAGCCCGGCGAGGACTTCCCTCTGGGCACTCATGTGGCGGACCTGGCCGAAAGCACCGTCAGTGCCAATGCGCGATTCTTCGACAGCCGGGACCAGGTGCCCCGGCAGGCCCTGTCCATGGGCGTCCGCACCATCTTCCAGGCCCGCCGCATTCTCCTGATGGTCAGCGGGAGGGAAAAGGCGGATGCCGTGGCCGCAGCCTTCCACGGCCCTGTCACCCCCAAGGTGCCCGCCTCCGTGCTCCAGCTCCACGCCGGCGTGATCCTGGTGGGCGACAGCGATGCGCTGAGCGGCCTGTAACCGCGTTCCTCCCCCGGCCCACGGGCAACAGTGCAGCTGTCTCACCAAAGATTTTCAAGAGGTAGAACTATGCTGATTAAAAACGCAAACATTTTCCTCGGAAAAACCTTTATTGAAGGGGATATCCGCTTCACGGACCGGATCGAGGCCATCGGGCGTCTGGACGGCCCAGCGGATGTGGACGCCCAGGGGGGATATGTGATCCCAGGGCTGGTGGACATTCACACCCACGGGGCGGTGGGAGAGGACTTCTCCGACGGGAAGCCGGAGGGTCTCCAGCCCCTGGCGGACTACTACGCCGCCCACGGCGTCACCAGCTTTCTCGCCACCACCATGACGCTGAAAGAGCCTGTTTTGACTGCGGCCATGCACACCATCCGGGACTTCCGCCCCAGCGGCGGGGCCAAGTGCGCCGGGGTACACCTGGAGGGTCCCTTCCTCTGCTACGCCAAGCGGGGAGCCCAGGCGGCGGAGAACCTGCACAAGCCGGACGCCGCTCTGTTCCGCCGCCTCAACGAGGCCAGCGGCGGGCGGGTGAAGCTGGTCACCGTGGCCCCCGAGGAGGAGGGGGCGCTGGCGTTTATCCGGGAGATATCCAAAATCTGCGCCGTTTCCGTCGGCCACACCGCGGCGGACTACGACACGGCCATGGCGGCCTTTGCCGCCGGGGCCAGCCACGCCACCCACCTGTTCAACGCCATGCCGTCCCTGCTGCACCGGACTCCCGGCGTCGTGGGCGCGGCCCTGGACAGCGGGGCCAGCGTGGAGCTGATCTGCGACGGGCTGCACATCCACCCCGCAGTCATTCGGGCTGTCTGGCGGATGTTCGGGGACAGGCTGAATCTGATCTCCGACTCCCTGCGCTGCGCGGGGATGCCCGACGGGAACTATGAGCTGGGGGGCCAGCCCATTGTGGTGCAGGGCGGCAGGGCCACCCTGCTGGACGGAACCCTGGCCGGGTCCTCCATCGCCCTGCTGGACGCGGTGCGCAATGTGGTGCGCTTCGGCCTGCCGCTGTCCGGCGCCGTCTACGCCGCCTCCACCGCCCCCGCGCTGGCGGCGGGGCTGGATGCGGGAAGAATCGGCGTGGGCCGCCCCGCCGATCTGGTGGTGCTGGACCGGGAACTGGCCCTGCGGGCCGTGTTTGTGGACGGGACCGCCCAGAAAATTTGACCGCCAAAAAGGGAGAAAAGCGGGAGCGCGGCGCGGGCTTTGCACCCATGCCGCGCTCCCGCTCTGTGCTGTTTTAGATATCACACGGCGTGCCAGCTCTGATCCCGCACCATACCGAGGTGGCCCGATGGGCAGGGTGGCAATCTTCCGCTTCTTCAGCTCGTCCATGCAGGCGCTCTTGGCCAGCACCGACACGCGGAAGCCCCGCCGCCTGTCCGGCAGGACGTGGCGCAGATTGTTCTCCAGGGCTGGCACAGAAGCAAAAACAGAAAAAATCTCTTGACTTTTCCAGAATATTCAGTATAATAAAAAGGCTTGCTATCGCAGGCGTATCCTTGCTCCCATCTGAGAATGGGGGCCATCAGTCCAAAAGGAGGTGCAAACCATGGCAAAAATTTCTGACAACTACGAGGTCGTGTATATCATCGATCCCGCCCAGGGCGATGAGGCCATCGCTGCCGCCGTCGAAAAGTTCAAGACGCTGGCAGAGCAGCACGGCTGCGCCAATGTGGAGGTCGAGGAGTGGGGCAAGCGCCGTCTCGCCTACGCCATCGACTACAAGACCGAGGGTTACTACGTGCTGATGTCCTTCACCAGCGATCCCGCTTTCCCCAAGGAGCTGGACCGTGTGCTGGGTATCACGGACGGTATCCTGCGCTCCATGATCGTCTGCAAGGGCGAGTAACAGGAGGACTAATCTATGTTGAACCGCATTATTATCATGGGCCGTCTGGTCCGTGACCCGGAGCTGCGGACCACTCAGTCCGGCGTGGCCGTCACCAGCTTCACCCTGGCGGTGGATCGGGACTTCAGAAGCCGGGACTCCGGCGAGAAGGCCACCGACTTCATCGACGTGGTGGCTTGGCGGCAGACCGCCGAGTTCGTCTGCAAGTACTTCTCCAAGGGCCGTATGGCCATCGCCGAGGGCCGTCTCCAGATCCGCGACTGGAAGGATCGGGAGGGCAACAACCGCCGCAGCGCCGAGGTGGTTGCGGAAAACGTCTATTTCGGCGACAGCAAGCGGGACAACGCCGGCGGCAGCGACTACGGCTCCCCGCCGCCCTACGGCATGCCCGCCCAGTCCTACAACCAGGCCCCGTCCTACGGCGCCCCCTCCGGCGACAGCTCCGGTTTCTCGGAGATTGACGACCAAGACGGCGATCTGCCGTTTTAACACCCCAGGCGACATAACAGGAGCGCGGAGTATCCGCCGCGCCCCTTTTCCAGGGCGGCAAGCCCGCCCGCATTCTAAGAAGGAGGATAGTAACCATGGCTATGGAACGTGAGAACCGTCCCGCCCGCCCCGCCGCGCCCCGCAAGCGGAAAAAGGTCTGCCAGTTCTGCGTGGACAAGTGTGAGCACATCGACTACAAGGACGCCCAGAAGCTGCGCCGCTTCATCTCCGAGCGCTCCAAGATCCTGCCCCGCAGGGCCACCGGCACCTGCGCCATGCACCAGCGCCAGCTGACCGAGGCCATCAAGAGGGCCCGCCAGATCGCGCTGCTGCCCTATGTCACCGAGTAATCTGTGATTTGCGCTTTCAACCCCCTGTCCGCTGCGCGGACAGGGGGTTACTTTCGCTTCCCGCCTCTTGCCTCCGGGAAAATTTTGTAGTATACTGCGGGTATCTATACTGCATGGAAACGGCCCCCGCGATTTTTGTGATGGGAGGTCCTGCTATGTCTCTCCGCAAGAGCTCCGGAAACGCCCCCGGCCTGAAGCGCCCATGGCCCCTGCCGCCCCGCCGTCCCCGGCCGGAGGCCGTCTTCCTCTCCCCGGTGCGCCGCGTCGACCGGGTGGCCACGGAGGAGCGCGTCTGCGCCGTCGTCTTTTACGACGGCCCCTGCCGCCTGCCCGCCAACCCGGACCGCTTCCGGGGCAAGGCGCTGACCCTGGTGCTGGCGGAGATGTTGGAGCGCTGCGGTGCCAAGGGCACCTTCTGCGTGGTGGGCGACACCTCCGGCAACTACCCGGATCGGCCCGGCCGCCGGGGCGACCCCGCCTGGAGCGGCGCGGCCTACGACCACTGCCCCGCCATCCGGATGGACGACCAGGGGGGCGCGGTCCACTGTCCGGATCTGATCGCCCGCCTGCTGGCGGGGGGACACGAGCTGGCCAACCACTCCTACTCCCACCGGCCCTTCGGCCCCATCCCCGGCCGCCGGGGCCTCAGCGGCCTGGAGGCGGCGGTGGCGGATCTCCGGAAGCTCCAGGGCGTCCTGGAGCAGGGCTGGGGCTATCCCATGAGCCTGGCCAGCCCGCCCCGTGGGGCGGAGCACATCCGGGGCGGCTTCAATGCCTACGACGCCTACGCCCTCATGGGCTACCAGTATTTGGGGAGCAGCTTTGACGGCGGCGGGCGGCGGACTCAGTCCGGCCGCGGGGCGGAGGCGGAGGCCGGCTGGCGGACCATGGAGCGGCTGCTGTTGGCGGATCCGGACGCCTTCCGGGGGCAGATCATCTCGCTGCGGGACGGCTTCAACGCCGCAGGGCGGACCCCGGCGGCGGACTGCCTGGAGCGGCAGCTGCGGCTCCTCACCGACCACGGCTACCAGGTGGTGACGGTGTCCGAGCTGCTGCGGCGGGCCCCCTTCCGGGACGTGCTGCCCGAGAGTCCGGCGGGGAAAGACGCCCGCCGGCTCCTGGGGGAGGGGTGGTGCCCCGTCTACCAGGACAACACCCTCCGGCCCGGCGCCCCCCTCACCCGGGGGGAGCTGGCCATGATGGCCTTTGGCCGGGAGATCGCCCACCGGCGGGTGGCCCTGATCCGGTCCGGCAGGGCCCCCTTTCGGGACGTAGCTCCCCGCCACCCCTACGCCGCCGCCGCGGTGCTGGCGGTGGAGAGCGGCGCCATGACTGCCGAGGGCGGCCGCTTCCGGCCGGAGGCAGCCGTGACGGAGGCTGAGCTCCGGCTGTTCTGTACCGTCCGCCTGGGCCGGGAGCTGCCGCCGGAAAACTGGGAGGCAGTCACCCACGGGCAGTTCCTCCGCCTGGCGGCGTCTCTGCCAGAGTGAGAGCAGAAACAGGTGTCAGCGCGCCCCTCCCTGAATGGGGAGGGGCGCTTTTGTGCGGCCAAAACGATACCGTTTCGTTACAGTTAGTTTACATAACTGTAACCGATTTGTTCTTGACTGTCGAATTTTGCGGTGATACCATACACATACCATCAAGGAAAGAGAGCAAGGTCCTGCAATCATGCGTATGAGAAAACTCCTGATACTTCTCCTCTGCCTGCTGGCGCTGCTGCCGGCGGGCTGCGGACGGAATACCGGCAATCAGGACTCCGGCAACGGCGGATCCGCCAACGACGGGACAGACCCCTCCGGCAACCGGGAGCCGGACAACGCCGGTCAGACGGACGCCGGTCAGACGGATACGCCCGCCTACCCCCTGTACTATTTCGGCTCCTTTGTGGAGCAGAGCGACCCAGTAGGGGACGACAGCTTCTTCGCGGACGCCCTCTTTCTGGGGGACTCCCGCACCGAGGGCCTCCAGCTGTGGGGCGGCATCGCCCAGGGGGACTACCTGTGGAAGCGGGGGATCACGGTGCTGGAGGTGGACAGCGAGAAGTACACCTTCGACATCGACGGGGAGCAGCTCACCATGGTAGAAGCCATGGCCCGCAAGCAGTACGCCAAGGTGTACCTGATGATGGGCATCAATGAGCTGGGCTGTTCCGTGGAGGACTATGAGGAGGGCCTGTCGGTGTTTCTGGACCAGATCATCGCCGCCCAGCCCCAGGCCGTGATCTATATCCAGACCCTGCCGCCCCTGAATGACGGGCTGGCGGAGAAGTATTTAAACGACTATGAGCGCAACGCCCAGGTGGACGCCTTCAACGAAGTGATTGTCCGGCTGGCCCGTGAGAAGCGGATCGCGCTGTTGAACACCGCGGGGGCCTACCGGGGAGAGGACGGCCAGCTGCCCGCCGACATTACCTCGGACGGCTGTCACTTCAACAGCAGTCAGTACACCCCCTGGGCGGACTACCTGCGCCGCCACACCATCGATCCGGCCCGCTACTTCTACTGCCGTGAGCTGGGGAATCCCCCGGTCACCGCCGGGAGCGCCGGAGAGGGAGGAGGCCAGCCATGAGACGAATGACGCTGTGCCTCCTGTGCGCGCTGGCGCTGCTGACCGGCTGCGGCGGAGGGGAGACCCCCTACGGGGCGGAGGACGCCCAGGTGCTGTTGGATGAGGGCCTCTTTGAGGGGGACATGGCCCCAGTGGAGCAGCGGCTGGTGGCGGTGATCTACGGCATTGACGAGGACGCCATCCGGGAGTGCGCCTGCTACATGGCCGCCAACACGGCCTCCAGCGCCGACGAGGTGACCATCCTGGTGCTGACGGACGAGAAGGCCGCCCAGGCAGCGGAGGAGGCCTGCCGGAAGCGGGTGGAGAATCAGATCCGGGACGTGGCCAGCTACGCCCCCGGCGCGGTACCCCGGCTGGAGGCCGCGGTGATCCGGCGAAGCGGCAGCACCGTGCTGCTGGCAGTCGGGGACCCGGAGGCGCTGCCGGAAGCGGTGGACGCCCTCCATAAATAGAGAAGAAACGGGGCGCCCGGTCTGAGACCGGGCGCCCCGTTTCCACGTCCTCCGCAGGGTGGGCCTTGACAGCAAACGGATCGCGTGTTACTATTATGTCACGCGATATAACGAGACGCAGAATAAAGAGGAGGGATGCGCGGTGTCGGAACAGGGGCCCATGACGGAGGCCATGTACTATATTCTGCTGGCGCTTTTGAAGCCGGGCCACGGCTATGGCATGATGCAGCGCATCAAGGAGCTGTCCGGCGGGCGGCTGGTGATGGGGCCGGGGACGCTGTACGGGGTCCTGAGCCGCATGAACAAGGACGGCTGGATCGTCCTGGAGAGCCAAGACGGGCGGCGAAAGAACTACGCTATCACCGATTTAGGCCGGGAGGCGCTGCTGACGGAGTACCACCGGCTGAAGCGGCTGGTGACGGACGGGAACATGCTGGAGGAGGAGCGGCGATGAAATATACATGGAGAATCCATCCCAGCGACTACGCCCTGGGGGAGAACGAGAAATTCTACAGCGACATGGAGGCGAAGGGCTGGCGGCTGGTGAAGCGTGGGACCCGCCGCAGCAAGTTCGGGCGGGTGGAACCCAGCCGGGCCCGGTACCGGGTAGAGGTGGCCAACACCTCCTTCCTGGATGGCGAAGACCTGCCGGAGGAGCAGATCGCGGTGTACGAGGACTGCGGCTGGGAGTATGTCACCAGCCGGGGGATGCTCCACTTCTTCCGGGCCCCGGCCGGCAGCGATGCCCCGGAGTTCTACCAGGACCCCCGGCAGCAGGCGGAGACGCTGAAGGGCCTCCGGCGGGGCCTCTTTGTGGGGCTGCTTATCAGCACGGCGCTGTCGGCCCTGCTGGCGCCGGTAGTTCTCACGTTCAGCGGCGGGACAGCGGGCTTCCTGGCCCAAATGCGGCAGATGTGGCTGACCGCGCCGGGACTGCCGGGCTTCTGGGTCCTCATGATCCTATCCGCCGTGGCGGAGTCCATCATCGACGTGTGGCAGATCGGCCGCACTTACCGGCGTCTGAAAAAAGGCGTCCCCCTGGACCACGAGCCGAAGGGGCGGGGCGTCATCCGTCTGGTCCTGGACCATGGACTCCGGTGGGCGGCGTACCTGTGCCTGGCGCTGGTGGCAGCGCAGCTGGTGACGATGCAGCGCGGCGATATGCCTCTGGAGCCGGACGGGCCCTACATCGTCCTCAGCGACATCGGATGGAACGGGGAGCGGACATCGTCCTTCGGCAACACCAGCGAGAGAGAGCACACCCGCACCTTCTTCTCGGAGTACTGGGACAACCGGGAATATGTGGAGAACCCAGGCCATGTGGAGACCACGCTCTACCAGAATGTGTACCGCCTGAGTCCCTGGCTGGACCCCATGGACTGGGTGGGCAGCCTGACGGTCAACCAGACCTTTGAGAAGAGTCTGGACGAGTATACCCCCGTGGAGATCGAGGGTCTGGACGCCGCCTGGCTGGTGGAGGGCGGCATGGAGGTTGTGGCGGTGAAGGGCCGGCTGATGGCGTACATCACCTACCTGGACAGCACGTACAGCACAGAGCGTCTGACGGAGGTGTTGAAGGCGCTGGCGGACCGCTGGGCAGTGTATGAATAGAAAAGCGGAGGCCGGGCAGCAGTTCCGGCCTCCGCTTTTTCGCTCTCTCCGCGAGAACCCATCCCCCGTCACCGTGCGGCGGACTTGGTTACCCGCCGCAGCCGGGAGCGAGAGTAAAGTTCTTTTTGGTTACTTTTTCTTTCAAGAAAAAGTAACTACCAGTTGGCGTTCTCGCCGTCGGTGAGCACGCCGTCCACGTCGTGGACCCGGGCGTTGTCCAGCATCTTCTCGAAGCTGGTCATGCCGGCGGTGTGCTGGCCGGTGACGTCGTCCACCAGGTCGTCCACCGCGCGGCCGGCGTCATCCACTGTGCTGCGGATATCGCCGCCCAAGGTGCCGCTGTTGGCGCCGTTGGTGCTGCCATTGCCAGTACCGTTGGTGGCGCCGCTGTTGGTCCCGTTGGTGCTGTTGGTCCCGTTGGTGCCGCTGCCGGTGCCCCCGTTGGTCATGCCGCCGGTAGTGCCTCCGTTGCTGGTGCCGCTGTTGTTGGCGCCGCCATTATTGGTGGTGCCGCCGTTGTTGGTGGAGCCGTTGTTGGTGGTGCCGCCTTTGTTGGCGGAGCCGCCGTTGTTGGTCCCGCCGGTGTCCTGGGTGCCAGTGGAGCCGGTACCGGCGTTGTTGTTGCCGGTGGTGCCCTGGTTGCCGCAGGCGGCCAAGGACAGCGTCAGCGCCGCAGCGGCGGCAAAGATCACAGCTTTTTTCTTCATCGCACAATCCTCCTTTTTCACAACATACATTCGCGCGCAGTCCGCGCTGGTGGTAGTATTTGCGGAGGCGGCGATTTTACCGCTGGCGATTTTTTCAAA
This sequence comes from uncultured Oscillospiraceae bacterium, assembly GCA_947630395.1. Classification (GTDB taxonomy): domain Bacteria; phylum Bacillota; class Clostridia; order Oscillospirales; family Oscillospiraceae; genus Pelethomonas. The sequence goes on along the minus strand of CANRHK010000031.1, from coordinate 5,654 downwards.
TTTACAGATAAAAAGGACCGGGCTGACGCCCGGTCCTCACCGATTCTTCACGCCTTTGCCGGCTCGGCCAGGCCGATCATCTCCAGGATCTCCTCCTTGGACTTGCCGCCCGCCTCCCGGCGCACCAGTTCCCCGTTCTTGAAGACCATCAGGGTGGGGATGCTCATGACCCGGAACTGACGGGCCAGATCCTCCTCGTCGTCCACGTTGACCTTGCCCACCTTGATCTGGGTCTGCTCCCCGGCAATCTCGTCGATGGTGGGGGCCAGACCCATACAGGGGCCGCACCAAGGCGCCCAGAAGTCCACCAGCACCGGCAGCTCGGATTTCAGCACCTCCTGGTCGAAATTATCCTTTGTCAGCGTCAGATATGCCATACGCAAAACTCCTTTCCGCACGATATGGATGATGGGCATAGTATACCCCTTTTTCCGGAAAAGCACAATACTTTCTTTGCGCACAATTTTTATTTGCGGGGCATAGGATAGGAAAAACAGGAGGTATGCCCTATGCCCATCATTTATCTCAGCCCCTCCACCCAGGAGAGCAACCTGTACGTCACCGGCACCGGCACCGAGGAGGATTGGATGAACCGTCTGGCGGACGCCATGATCCCCTACTTAAACAGCTGCGGCATCCGCTACCGGCGCAACACCCCGGACATGACCGCCGGCAGCTCCATCCGCCAGGCCAACCAGGGCTACTACGACTTCTATCTGGCCCTCCACTCCAACGCCGCCGGGGAGGGAAGCTATGGCCGGGTCCGGGGGACCATCGTCTTTTACTACCCCACCAGCACCCAGGGCCAGCGGGCGGCCCAGATCTTCGCCAACAACTTAAAGCAGATCTACCCCGAGCCCCAGCTGGTGGTCACCCGGTCCACCACCAGCCTGGGGGAGGTGCGGGACCCGAAATTCCCGTCGGTGCTCATCGAGATCGCCTATCACGACAACTACGAGGACGCCCACTGGATTGAGAACAATCTCACGGAGATTGCCCGGAATCTGGTGCTCAGCCTGACAGACTATTTTGATATTCCCTTCATCTGGCCTGTGACCCCCTGGGAGGGCACCGTCCGCCTCACCAGCGGGACTTTGAATCTCCGCAACCGCCCGGAGACGGACGCCACTGTTATCGCCAACATGCCCAACGGTGCCCGGGTCACCGTCTACGGGGCCTATGGGGATTGGTACGTGGTCAAATACGGGGACATGGTGGGCTACGCCGCAGCCCAGTATATTCAATAGCAGCGCCTCCCTCCGGCAGCCCCCAATCCCCGATTGGGGGCCACTTTTGTTTCTACTCTCCCAGACATTCCGCTCTCAATTCCAAATAGTCTTTCTCCAACTCTTTCCACTGTGTGTCGAGTTGCTGAAAATCCCGCAACGCGTCCCGCATTTCCGGTGAGTCGTATGGAACCTTTTGCTCAACAAGCTGCCGCAATTTCTCCCGTGCGCCTTCTACATCTACGCCAATACTGTATAGCCTCGCGGCGGTCATTAAAAGCAAATCTTTATTTGTGCTCATATCGGCTTCCCCTTTCCAGAATTCCTATTGCATTATAGATAAAATTTATCTATAATGCAATAGATAAATTCCATCTACGTTATCCTATTTTGGGGTGATGAGATGGAGACCAGAATCAAGGATCTGCGGGTGGATCGGGATCTGACCCAGCAGCAGGTGGCTGACGCCATCGGCGTCACGCAGAGAAAGTACAGCTATCTGGAGACCGGCACCCAGCAGTGGCCGGACGAGCTGCTGGTCTGCCTGGCGGCGTTCTACCACACCAGTGTGGACTATCTCCTGCGGCTCACGGACGAGGAGCGGCCCTATCCCCGCAGGAAGAAATAAGCGGAGGCGGGGATGGAACTGCTGCATGGAAGAGATAGGGACGGGGGTTGTCCCCGGTCCTTTTGAATTTTGGGCGCGTTTTGTGCTTGACAGAAGTGGCCAAGAGCGAGTATTATGAAATAGGATTATCGTCGGTGGATAATAAGGGGTATCCGCCGATTATTTCCGTGTCCGGCGCCACGTCACCGCCGGACTTGCACAAACCCCCATATCATACAAAATCGAATAGGAGGAAGACCGACTCATGCCAGAGTTTCAGGCCATGCACTTCGTCGTGATTGCTGTCGCGGTAGTGGTGGCTGCCATTGTCTTCTTCCTTCTCGGCGTCACGTACCGGAAAAAGGTCGCTGAAAAAGAGATCTCCAGCGCGGAAGAGGAAGCGCGCCGCATCATCAACGAGGCTATCAAGAGCTCGGAGAGCAAAAAGCGCGAGGCCCTGCTGGAGGCAAAGGAGGAGATCCTTCACGCCCGCAGTGAATACGAGAAGGAAGAAAAGAGCCGCCGGGCCGACCTGCAAAAGCAGGAGCGCCGGCTGCAGCAGAAGGAAGAGAACTTAGATCGGAAGACCGAGAACATCGAGCGCAAGGAGGAGGCGCTGACCCAGAAGCACACCGCCGCCGACCGCACCCGGGAGGAGATCGAGCAGATTAAGCGGGCCCAGACCGAGATGCTGGAGCGCATCTCCGGCTTCACCGTGGACGAGGCCAAGAACTACCTCATTTCCCAGGTGGAGAGCGAGGTCACCCACGAGACTGCCCTGAAGATCAAGGAGATCGAGGCCCGCGCCAAGGAGGAGGCCGACCAGCGCGCCAAGGAGATTGTCACTATCGCCATCCAGCGCTGCGCCGCCGACCACGCCTCCGAGCTCACCGTCAGTGTGGTACCCCTGCCCAATGACGAGATGAAGGGCCGCATCATCGGCCGCGAGGGCCGCAACATCCGCACCATCGAAACCCTGACCGGCGTAGATCTCATTATCGACGACACGCCGGAGGCCATCACCGTGTCCTGCTTTGAACCTGTCCGCCGGGAAATCGCCCGGGTGGCCCTGGAGAAGCTGATCGCCGACGGCCGCATCCATCCCACCCATATTGAGGAGATGGTGGAGAAGGCCCGCCGGGAGGTGGAGGCCGTCATCAAGAGCGAGGGCGAGCGCGCCGCTTTCGAGACCGGCGTCCGGGGCCTGCACCCGGAGGTCGTCAAGATGCTGGGCCGCCTCCACTACCGCACCAGCTACGGCCAGAACGTGCTCCAGCACTCCATCGAGGTCAGCCACATCGCGGGCCTCATGGCCAGTGAGCTGGGACTGGACGTCCACGCCGCCAAGCGGGCCGGCCTGCTTCACGACATCGGCAAGGCCCTGGACCACGAGTACGAGGGCACCCATGTGGCCCTGGGCGTGGAGTTCTGCCGGAAGTTCAAGGAGAAGGAGGACATCCTCAACGCCATCCAGGCCCACCACGGCGACGTGGAGTGCAAGACCCTCACGGCCTGCCTGGTCCAGGCGGCGGACGCCATCAGCGCCGCCCGCCCCGGCGCCCGGCGGGAGAACCTGGAGAACTATATCAAGCGCCTGGAGAAGCTGGAGGAGATCACCGGCACCTACCCCGGCGTGGAGAAATCCTACGCCATCCAGGCGGGCCGGGAGGTCCGGGTCATGGTCCGCCCCGAGCAGATCAGCGAGGACAAGATGGTCATTCTGGCCAGAGATCTGGCCAAGCGCATCGAAAACGAGCTGGAGTATCCCGGCCAGATCAAGGTCCACGTCATCCGCGAGACCAAGGTGGTCGAGTACGCGAAATAACGGCGCCCAGGGGCTGTGACGTGCCCCGGCCGCGCTGTACGGGAACCCGCGAAAGAGATCCCTCCGCCCAAGTGCGGAGGGATCTCTTGATCTCAGGCCGCCCCCCGCACCGGCGGCGCTCCAAGGACATATGATGGACTGGACGATCAGAGCTCTTGCGGGGGCGGGCCCCCGTCTGAGGAGGGAAGACCTCTTTTTATGGAACAGCAGATGACCCTGGATAGGCTGGAGGTGGGCCGGCGGGCCACGGTGGATGGGCTGCGGGCCCCGGAGGGCCAGCGCCGGCGGCTGATGGAGCTGGGCTTTGTGCCCGGCGGCAGCGTCCGGGCGGTGCAGGAGAGCCCCTGGGGCGACCCGGTGGCCTACGCCGTGTGCGGCGCTGTGATTGCCCTGCGGCGGGCCGACGCCCGGCGGATCGCCGTCCGGCCGGCATAACATACCAGATGGAACCGCCCCGGCGCACGCCGGGGCGGTTTTATGGTCTTTTGGGGGAAAATTTTTTCCGTTATTCTTTATTTGTTCATATTTCCCTATTATACTGGAAAAAAGCTTATCGGAATCGAGGCTCGCCCTATGCGGAACTTCTTTTATAAGATTACCGGAGCCCTGTCCCGGTTCATGTACGGCCGGAACGGCACCGACCAGCTGAATCTGGCGCTGCTGGTATTCTATATAGCGATCTGCATCCCTCGGGCGGTGACATTGGCCCTCACGAACAGCGCCTTGGTGCGGTCGATCTGGGATTTACTGCTACTGGCAATGGCGGTGGTGATCTTCTTCCGCATGTTCTCCCGGAACCTGCCCAAGCGGCAGGCGGAGAACCAGCGCTTCCTGGCCTGGTGGTATCCCATCAAGAACCAAATCGCCGGCGTGAAGCAGCGCCGGCTGGACAGGGAGCACAAGTATTTCACCTGCAAAAACTGCAAGACCATCTGCCGCGTCCCGGCGGGCAAGGGGAAGATCGAGATCACCTGTCCCAAGTGCGGCAATAAGATCATCGGCAAGAGCTAAGGCGGTTCATCATAAGCAAAGGCGGGGACTGACGCGCGTCAGTCCCCGCTTTTTGCCGCCCCCGCCAGCTCCCGGAGGGCGGCGTCAAATTCCGGCAGCACTTTTTTCAGCCGCAGGAACTTGCCCGCCCGATCCAGAAACACGTGGGAGGACTCCCCGGTCAGCACCAGCGTCCCGTCCTCCTTCCGCATCTCGTATGCCACCACCAGCTTCGGGCAGCGGTACTCCCGGACGGACACCGTCACCTCCACCCGGTCGTTAAAGGTGGTGGGGGCTTTGTAGTTGCACGCCAGGCCCGTCACCGGGGACACCACCCCCAGCGCCTCCAGCCTGTCGTAGCTCCAGCCCAGCTGGTCCAGGAAATCAATCCGGGCCTCCTCCATCCAGTGGATGTAGTTGGCGTGGTGGGTGATGCCCATCTTGTCGGTCTCGTAGTAGTTCACCCGGTGCCGGTAGGGGGTCATGGCGGCCGCCTCCTCTCAGGAATACTTCTTCTGATAGGCAATCCTGGGACTGCCGTTTTCGAGATGAATGATGCCGCACCTGGTAAAGCCGCTCTTTTCCAGAATGTGCTGCATGATCTTGTTGTCGCTGTGGGTATCCACGCGGACGTTGGGGGCGAGAGCCCCGCAGAAATCCAGGACGGTGCCCATGAGGCCCCTGGCCCTCCCGTTCCCCGCGACCCGGTGCAGGGTGCCATAGGGCTCGTCGTTCAGCCACCGGCCTTCAATCACTTGATAGGTGGGGTCCGCCCCGAGGATAAAGGAGAACACCCCGCAAATCTCCCCCCGCTGGAGGACCAGGTAGCTGTTCCCGTCCGCGATATCCTTCCGGATTTTCCACTCCGGCGGATTGCTGCTCCCCCACTGGTTGGGATTCCCGGTCCGCCGCATGTACTCCCTGGCACAGGCGTAGATCTCCAGAATCGCGTCCAGATCCCCCGGCGCGGATGTTCTGATCTCCATATAGCAATCCCTCCCCGCCC
>CANRHK010000030.1 GCA_947630395.1 uncultured Oscillospiraceae bacterium | reverse complement strand
CCTACTTTTCCCGCGCGGGAAAAGTAGGCCAGGGCGTGGGGGTGGAACCCCCACTTCCCCTATTGCCGGCTGAGGGCAATCAGTTTCCTCAGCCGGTGATTCAAACAGCTCTTCGTAATCGGCGGCTCAAACTCGTTTGCGAGTTCCGATAGCGTTAGCTCTGGGTAAGTCTCCCGGAGAATAATCGTCTCCTTCAGGGGGGCCGATAGGCCCTCCACCCTCTCCAGCTCGTAGAGCCGGCGGATGGCCTCCAGCTGCTCCTGCGCTGCGTCCACCGCCTTGTCAAGGTTAGCAGCTTCACAGTTCACACGGCGGTTCACACCGTTTCGTAGGTCCTTCTCCAGCCGAGTGTTCATCAGCTCCATGGCGCTGACCGGCGCCCCCATCAGGGTCAGCAGATCCTCAATCTGGTCGCTGCTCTTGAAATAGATCACCTGGCAGCCGCCCCGGGCGGTCATCCGGGCCTTCTGCTCCATATCCCCCAGCAGGGCCAGCAGCTCCCGGCTGGCCTGGGCGTGGCTGGTGACCAGCTCCAGGTGGTAGCGCTTGCTGGGCTCGGTGACGCTTCCCCCCGCCAGGAACGCCCCCCGGAGAAAGGCCGCCCGGCAGTGTTCCTCCTCCAGCAGACCGAAGTTCACATGGAGCACCGGGCTCTGCCGGGGGTCGTAGCCCAGGGCGTCGATGATGCGGCGGAGCTTGTCCCCGGCGGTAATCTGAAAGATCCGCTTCTGCTCCCCCAGGCCGGGCAGGCGGTCAAAGGTGAGGGAAAAAGCCCTATCCATCAGGCGGGGCAGCCGCTGGGCAAAGCTGTCGCTCTCTGTGATGATCCGGATCTCACGGGGCGTAAAGGTGTTGCAGCACAGCAGCGCGCCGTAGGCCTCCGCCCGGGCGCAGCAGAAGCTGTCCAGTGATCCCCGGCACAGCTCGGCTTTTACCTCTCCCGAAAAGGACACAGTCTTTGCCCCCTCCTCTGTATAGTGATATTCCTTTACTCCGTTCTATACCGGCCCAGGCCGGCAATCCGCACGCTGCGCTGACTGTGGAGATTCAGCAGGGCCGCCGCCAGCAGCACCGGGTCGTGGCGGACATGGCCGTCTCGGACCGTGGACACCGGGCGGCTCAACAGCTCCACATGGAGCTCCTTGCAGGCCGCGCTGTCCACCCGCAGGGGCTCCGCTCCCTCCCGGGCGTAGCGCTCGATCACATCCGCCGGAATGGGGGATGCGTTCACCAGGCACAGGGGGAACAGGCCCTCCCCGCCGTGCTGGAAGATGGCCCGGATGTGGTCGGCGGCGGTATAGCCCTCCGTCTCCCCTTCCTGGGTCATCACATTGGCGACGTAGATCTTCAGGGCGCCGGAGGCGGCAATGGCGTCCACGATGCCGTCCACCAGCAGATTGGGGATGATGCTGGTGTAGAGGCTGCCGGGACCCAGGAGGATCATATCCGCTTTCTCGATGGCGTCCAGGGCCGGCGCCAGGGCCGGCGGGTGCTCGGGCAGCAGACGCACCTGCCGGATGCGGCAGTCCTCCCGCTTCTTGCAGTAGAAGATCTTGGACTCCCCCAGCACCTTGGCGCCGTTTTCAAACTCCGCCTCCAGCTGCACATCGCTGGTGGTCACCGGCAGCACCCGGCCCGTGATGGCCAATACCTGGCTCATGCGGCTCACCGCCTGGTCGAAGCTGCCGCCGGAGATGCCGTTGAGAGCCGCCAGGAACAGATTGCCGAAGCTCTGGCCCTTGAGGGATCCCTCTGTAAAGCGGTAGTGGAGCAGCTCGCTCATCAGGGGCTCCACGTTGGCCAGAGCCTCCAGGCAGTTCCGGATATCCCCCGGCGGCAGCATCCCCAGCTCCTGGCGCAGCACGCCGGAACCGCCGCCGTCATCCGCCACCGTGACAACGGCGGTCAGGTTGTTGGTATAGCGCTTTAGGCCCCGCAGCATGGTGCTGAGGCCTGTCCCGCCGCCGATGGCGACAATTTTGGGCCCCTTTCCGCTGGGGCCCCGGTACAGTTTTTCACTCATAGTATGTCCTTCCCTGCGGCTTCAGGTGTCGCGGGTCATATCACGATGGTTCTCCGAGACCTGGTAGCCCAGGGAGGTGATATATTGGGCCAGAGCGTGGGTCACCGCCACCGACCGGTGGTGGCCGCCGGTGCAGCCTACCGCCATCACCAGCACGCTCTTGCCCTCCTCCCGGTAGAGGGGCAGGACAAAGGTCAGCAGGTCCCGCAGCTTCTCCATGAACTGCTCCGTCTCTTTGAAGGAGAAGACGTAGTCCCGCACCTCCCTGTCCAGTCCGGTCTTGTGGCGCATGGAGTCGATATAGAAGGGGTTGGGCATGAAGCGGACGTCCAGGACCAGATCCGCCTCCATGGGCAGGCCGTACTTGAAGCCAAAGGAGACTAAGCACACCTGCATCTCCCCCGTCCTGTCGCCGCCGCCGAAGATGCGCAGCAGCTCCGAGCGGAGACGGGCGGTGGAGTAGCTGGTCGAATTGATCACCACGTCCGCCTGGGCCCGCACCGGGGCCATGAGCGAAATCTCCATATCCACCGCCGCAGCCAGGGAACCGGTCTTCTCCTGGAGGGGGTGCATCCGCCGGGTCTCCTTGTAGCGGTTGATGATGACGCTCACGTCCGCCTCCAGGAACAGAAGCCGCACATGGTAGTCCCGCTTTCGCAGCGTGGCCAGGACGGTCAGGAACTCGTCGGAGGAGTCCGCCGTGCGCACGTCGTACACCAGAGCAATCTTGCTGTAGCGGCTGCTGCTCCCGGCGCAGAACTCCGCGAACTTCAGAATCATGCCGGCGGGCATGTTGTCCACAATGTAGAATCCCATGTCCTCCAGAAATGTGGCGGCCTTACTCTTGCCGCCGCCGGACAGGCCGGAGATGATTAAAATTTCCATGTTCCATTCCCTCTTCCCTTCACACACATCACACTGTTATCCCAGATACCGGACCTCCGGCTCCAGCGTCACGCCGGTCTCTTTATACACCCGCTCCCGTACCTGGTCTATCAGGGCCAGAATGTCGGCGCAGGAAGCGCCGCCGGTGTTGATGATAAAGCCGGCGTGCTTCTCCGACACCTGGGCGCCCCCCACCCGGAGGCCCTTGAGGCCGCACTGCTCGATGAGGGCCGCCGCGTAGTGGCCGGCGGGCCGCTTAAAGGTGCTGCCGGCGCTGGGGTACTCCAGGGGCTGCTTCTCCCGCCGCCGGGCGGCCAAATCGTCCATCTTCGCCTTGATAGCCGCCGCTTCGCCCGGGGCCAGGGCGAAGCGGGCGGACAGGATCAGCCGCTCCCCGTTGGAGAAAGCGGAGTGGCGGTAGGAGAAATCGCAGCGGTTGTTTGGGATCTCCTCCACGTTTCCCGCCCGATCCATCACCCGGACGGCGGAGACCACCTGGGCCATCTCCCCGCCGTAGGCTCCGGCGTTCATGGTGACGGCCCCGCCCACGGCGCCGGGGATGCCGGCGGCGAACTCCAGGCCCGTGAGATTCCGGCCCCAGGCGGCCCGGGCCAGCTGGGAGAGCTTCTGGGCGCTTCCCGCCCAGAGCTCACAGTTTACCTCCCGCTGATTGTCGAACTTATATCCCGCCAGCTTCACCACAAAGCCGGGGTAGCCCGCATCGGCTACCAGCAGGTTGGATCCGTTGCCCAGGAAAAAGGGCTCAATCCCTAAAGCCGCGGCCTCCCGGAGGGCAAGCCTTGCCTCCCCCTCGGTCTTGGGCAGGGCCATGAGGGCGGCGGGGCCTCCCACCCGGAAGGTGGTGTGGCGGGCCATGGGCTCGTTCCGCCGCAGCTCCAGGGCGGGCACTGTCTTTTGCAAACGCTCATATAAAACGTCCATGTCAGGCATGGGCCACTCTCCTTACCAAAAATCTCATTCCATCCGCCAATGGGCGGCGTCCAGGCCATAGGTGCGCTCAACGCCGGTCTCGTTCCGCTTGCGGTAGGCGCGGGTGCCGGAGGCGTCCAGCAGCGTCATGCCCAGCTTCTCCATCAGCCGCCAGGACGCCCGGTTCCGCTCGTCGCACTGGGCGGTCAGGCGCTCCAGCCCCAGCTCCCGGAAGGCGAAGTCCACTACGGCCCGGGCAGCCTCCAGGGCATAGCCCCGGCGCCAGTACCGCTTATCCAGAATCCAGCCCAGGTATCCCCCGTCCCCGCCGCGGCGCAGCTCCAAGGCCACGGATCCGATGACCGCGCCGTCCAGGATGACGGCGAACTCGTACCGGTCGGGCCGCTCCTTGGCCCACGCCTCCGCCGCCTCCGCCAGAAACGCCGCCGTCTCCGCCAGTGTGTCGTTGGGCAGGCCCATGGTATACCGGCAGTTCTCCGGGTCGGAGGCGTAGGCGTGGACCGCCTCCAGGTCCTCCGGGCCCAGGGGGCGCAGCAGGAGGCGGGCGGTACGCAGCTCCCGGTACATGTCAGTCCACCCTCCGCCTGGATCGGCCCAGGAGGGCCGCGCCGATGATACCGGCGTCGTTGCCCAGCTTGGCTTTCACGATTTTCGTGTGGACATCGGCCTCCTTGCCGAAGACCTGGTCCAGCACCAGGGACTGGAGGGGCAGCAGCAGGTCCTCGTCCCTGGCGTTGCTGACGCCGCCGCCCAGGGCGATGACCTCCGGCTGGAAGATGTTCACAAAGCTGGCCAGGCCGTCGGCCAGGTACTCCACGTACTGATCCACCACCCGCTTGGCGGCGGCGTCCCCCCGGTGCATGGCCTCAAAGGCGGTGCGGCCGTCCACGTTCTCCGGGCTCCCGGCCACCTCCCACAGGGCGGAGGAGCGGTCGGCCTCCATGGCGGAGACCGTCTGGGAGATCAGGGCGGTGGCGGAGGCGTAGCGCTCCCAGCAGCCCCGGCGGCCGCAGTTGCAGGGCTCGCCGTTGTGGACGATGACAATGTGGCCCCCCTCCCCGGCGCAGCCGTTGACACCGGTGTGGATGCGGCCATTCAGAATAATGCCGGTGCCGATGCCGGTGCCCAGGGTCACCAGAATCAGGCTCTCAATGTCCTTGTCCTCGTAGTGGAAGTACTCCCCCAGGGCGGCGCAGTCCGCGTCGTTGCCCAGGTGGACTGGGATGTCCCAGTGGCGGCGGAACATCTCCGCCACTGGCATGAAGCGGATGGGGATGTTGGTGGTCTTGATGACCACGCCCCGCCGGTCGTCCACCGGGCCAGGGAAGCCCATGCCCACTGAGGACACCCGATCGCGGGGGATGCGGTTCTCCTCCGCAAGCTCGATAGCCATGCGGGCCAGGGTCTCCCCCATCTGCTCCATGGACTCAAAGCGGAGAGGCGCCTTTTTCGTAGCGGTAATGAGGCCGTTTTCATCCACCAGCCCCGCCTTCAGATTGGTGCCGCCAATATCTATGCCAATGCTGTACATATCATGTTCCTCCGAATCGCAGACGTTCCGTCACCGCGCGGTCATTTCCGTGCCCGCAGAGGGTTGGGAGCGCGGTAAAAGTTCTTTTTGGTGACTTTTTCTTTCAAGAAAAAGTCACAGTCCTTGTGCCTGGCGCTCCAGCTTCTCTGCCAGCTCCTGGGCGGCGTTGAAGCCGTACTTCTTGTGGCGGTTGTTCATGGCCGCCACCTCCACAATGGTGGCCAGGTTCCGCCCGGGCTGGACCGGGATGGTCACAATCGGCAGCTGGAGGCCCAGAATGTCCGTCTTCTCCTCGTCCAGGCCGAAGCGGTCATAGAATTTGTCCTCCCGCCAGCGCTCCAGGTGGACCACCAGATCAATGGTGGTCTCCAGCATGACGGCGCTCATGCCCAGCAGCTGCTGCACGTCCACCACGCCGATGCCCCTGAGCTCGATGTAGTGCCGGATCAGCTCCGGCGCCTTGCCGTAGAGCTGGTCCGCCACCCGGCGGATATCCACCGCGTCGTCCGCCACCAGGCGGTGGCCCCGCTTCACCAGCTCGATAGCAGTCTCGCTCTTGCCGATGCCGCTGTCGCCGGTGATGAGCACGCCCTCGCCGTAGATATCCAGCAACACCCCGTGGCGGGTGGTGGTGGGGGCCAGGGAGTAGGTCAGATACTCCAGTACCTTGCTGGTGAAAACCACCGTGGTGTCTTTGGTGTGGAGCAGCGTCCGCTGGTGCCGGCGGGCCATGGCCAGGCACTCCGGGTAGATATCCAAATCCCGGGACACCACCAAGGCGGGGATGTTGTACTCAAAGAGCCGTGAGAAGCTGCGGATCCGCTGGGCCTCGTTCATGCTCTCCAGCATCTTGCTCTCCGCCATGCCGATGACCTGGAGCCGCCGCTCGTCAAAGTAGTCAAAGAAGCCTACCAGCTGGAGACCGGGCCGGTTTACATCCTTAATGCCCACCAGGGCCGTCTCGTAGTCGGCCCCTTTGTTCACCACCGCAAGGCCCAGGTGCTCCACAAGATCCGGCAGTTTCACGCCGCCCTTCATCTCGTCCTGCTGCACCATATCTCTTTCCTCCATTCTGACCGCCGGGCACGGCGGATTGCTCACCCTGTATTATAGTATAAATGGTTCCGCTTGACAAGAGCACAAAAAGTTTTCCGGTTTTGAAATCCGGTTTCCCCTGGAGGCATGCCTTAGCGCTCTCCCCGCCCCATAAAAGCGGTAAACCGGGGAAAGGCGGTGGACCGACCTGTTCCCGGTTTGCGCACATGATATCCCTGTGATTGTCCGCCAGGCCGGTGATGTCCTTGGCGGCGGTCTCGGCGCGTAAATACGCGTCCTGCACCGTGAGGAAGTCCTCCCCTATCGCCGCGGGCGGGCGGACATTCATGAGGGATCGCAGCAGCCTTCGCTGCTCCGGCTCCTGCCCCGGTATTTTCAGCTTCCGATAGCTGGGCTGCTCCTCCAGAAGCCGCCGGATTAGAAAGAGGCGGCCCCGTGCTGCCAGGTTCCCTCGTCCCGCCGCGTTGATAAAAAACTTTTTCCGAAAAATGCAAATTTCCTATTGCATTTTTTTGCCGGACATGTTATTATATGTAAGCTGTCTGAGAGGACACGCGCCGTTAGCTCAGCTGGATAGAGCGTCTGGCTACGGACCAGAAGGCCGGGGGTTCGAATCCCTCACGGCGTGCCAAACCGGGAACCGTTGGATACCAACGTGTTCCCGGTTTTGTATTCTTCCGCGTTCCATAGAGGTGATAGAATGGCCGGCCGCGATGGGCTCCATCGCGGCCGGCTCCTTTCTATTTCAGTTTGTCACCGCCGAAACGGCAGGGCAGCAGCTCTCCCAGGGTCAGCTCCCGCGTCCGCCCGTCGTAGTTCACCAGGATGACTTCCATATCCGGGGCGAACTCGCTGAGCACCTGGCGGCAGACGCCGCAGGGCGGGCAAAACTCCTTGGTGGTCCCCGCGATGGCGATACGCTTAAACGCCTTGCGCCCCTCGCTGACCGCCTTGAACACGGCGGTGCGCTCGGCGCAGTTGGTGGCGCCGTAGGAAGCGTTCTCAATATTGCAGCCGGTGTAGACCGTGCCGTCCGTACACTCCAGCGCCGCCCCCACCGGGAAGTGGGAGTATGGCGCATAAGACATCAGCCGCATATCCAGGGCCTTGCGGCATAGTTCCTGCTTTGTCATTCCGTTTCTCCTGTTCAATATCACCACGCGTTCTCTCGTCACCGTGGAGGGACTGCGCGGAGGCTAGTCATTCCAGTCCTGGCCCACGCCCAGATCGGGCCGCACGTCGATATCCATGATATCCTTGGCGTCATAGAAGCGCAGATACCGGTTCCGGGCCTTGCGGAGGGTGGTGCCGTCCGGGTGCATCCTGTCGCAGATGACCGCGCTGATGTCCTTCTTGATGTAGCTGAAGGGCTCCACACCTACAGAGGCGAAGACCCGGAAGCCCTGGCTCTGAAGATATTTGAACCGCTCGCCGGTGTTCTGCCAGTCGTTGCCGTCGGGCCGCTCACCGTGGGGATAGAAGAGAATCTTGGTCTCGCCCACCAGGCTGCCCACCTCGTCCAGCCACATCTGGGTGTCCCTCTGGAGCTTCTCCATGCTGGTGCTCCCCAGCCGGATGTGGCCCCAGGTGTGGCTGCCGAAGGTCCAGCCGGTGCGCTTCAGCTCCGCGATGATGGGCTTCACCGCCTCAATCTCCTTCTGGCGGTTGGCCTCCTCCTCGGCGGTCAGGCCCTGCGTGGTGGTGTTGGTGCGGTAGCCCAGAATTCCCTCATAGCCGGTGAGGCTCAGGCAGGCCTTGGCGCCGAAGGGGGAGAAGTCCGGGTGCTCCTCCACAAACTTGTCCAGGTACGGGATGGCGTCCAAATCCCGGCTGATGACCTCGTTGCCGTCCGGGTCCAGGCCCCAGGAGGTGACCTTGCCGTCGTCGCCGATGATCAGCTTGTAGGTCAGGCCGCCCTCAATCATATACGGGTAGTAGTTGGTATCGTCGTAGGAGAAGATCAGAGGCTTTTTGCCCTCGGGGATGTAGAGGGTGTTCTTCACCATCTTGGGCTGGCCATCCTCGCCGGTGACCTCGCTCCACACGTCGTTGATATCCACCAGGATATAGCCCTTGGCGTAGACGCTGTCCAGAATCTTGTGGAACTCGTTGGCCGTCACCATCCAGTCGTCCATGCCCGCCGCGTCGCTGCCGCTGAAAGCCAGCTCCGGATAGGCCAAAATCGGGTGGAAGAACAGGTGCTCCACCACGCCGTCGTAGGCCACGTACTTCACGCCGTCCCGCTCTCCGCCCTCGGGCATCACCTTGGGGTCGTAGATCTGGTAGGGCTCCACCGGCGGCTTGGGTTCGGTGCGGAAGTGGTCCTCCTCCGCGCCGCTGGCGGAGGCCAAGTCCTGGAGCGTCTGGAAGAAATCGTCGGGCAGTTGGGCGTAGTAGTGGTCATAGGATACCACCTTGCTGCCGTAGGAGAACTTGTATACCGTCTCGCTGTCGGAGAAGGCCAGAGTGCCGTTGTAGTAGAAGGGATCGTGGTTGGCGGCGTTGTCATCCGTCCAGCCGTCCTTCCCTACCGCCGCTATGGCGTCGTGGAGAGGCGTGGCGGTGCCGGGGTCAAGGACCTCCTTGCCGTCCTCCGACGTCTGGGGCGCGGTCAGGCCGGCGGTGGTCCAGCCCTCCGGACTCTCCCCCTCCTCCGGTGGGACGCTGTAGAAGACGGCTGTTCCGGTGAGGGGCTCCTTGGGCTTCTTCTCCCCGCAGGCCGCCACGGCCAGCACCATGCACGCCGCCAGCAGCAGCGCAATCCATCTTTTCATCTTGCGTACCTCCTTGAAACCGGACGGCCGGGCCGTCCGCCTTATGTGACCTTATTGTACCACCCGGGCGGTTACAAACCAACCCCCAGTTTTACAAAATTTGGTGACAAATAGTAACAGTCCCTTCTCCGCCCCCACGGCGGCAGCATTTAAAAATAGTTATGCGGTATTGAAACTCTCACTGTGAATGTTCATTCAGAGCTTTAACTTGCAAAAGTGCCTGGCCTGATTTTTTCGCCTGAATTGGTCCCACTTTTGGTTCATTTGTTTCAATTTTAAAACCTTACATTTTAAATGCTGTCGCCCTGCTCCGCTCCCTTCGGGGGATTTACAAACGTCGGGGGCTGTGGTAGAATAGCCGGTAACGTATCTGAAATAGGAGGAATCCACCATGGGCCCCACCGGTCTCATTGATCTGCACTGCGACACCTTGATTCGGGATACCTTCTCCGGCGGCAGCCACCGCCCGGTGCCCGGCCGGGGCACCCTGGACCAGCCGGGGTATCAGCTGTCCCTCAGTAAAATGCCCGCCGGGGTGAAGTGGCTCCAGTGCTTCGCCATTTTTGTCCCGGACCGCCTCCGGGGGCGGGACGTCATCGCGTATTTTGAGCGCCACGCCGGGAGCTTTTACCGGCAGATGGAGCGGTATAGGGACCGGATCGCCCCTTGCCGGTGCTTCCGGGACATGGAGGCCGCTTTCGCCGCCGGGAAGTTCGGCGGCATGCTCACCGTGGAGGGGGGCGCCGTGCTGGCCGGGAAGCTGGAGCGGGTCCGGACCATCCACGACGCCGGGGTGCGGATGATGACCCTCACCTGGAACGCCCCCAATGAGATCGGCTCCGGCCATGATACGCCGGGGGGACTCACCGATTTCGGCCGGGAGGCCGTGGCGGAGATGGAGCGGGTGGGCGTCCTGGTGGACGTGTCCCATCTAAACGACAGGGGCTTTGAGGACCTGCTGACTGTCGCCAAGAAGCCCTTTGTGGCCTCCCACTCCAACCTGCGGAGCGTCTGCCGCCACTTCCGGAACCTGCCGGAGGAATTTGTGCTGGAGACGGTCCGCCGGGGCGGGCTCATCGGCCTCAACTACACCGACAACTTTCTCTCCGAGGAGCGGCGGGGAAATCTGGATGATTTGTACCGCCACGTGTGCCGGTTCCTGGAGCTGGGGGCGGAACACTGCCTGGCCCTGGGCTCGGACTACGACGGCACGGATATCCACCCGGACCTGGACTCCGTGGAGAAGTCCCTGAACATTTACGGCTACCTCACCTCCCACGGCATCCCGGCGGAGATTGCCGACGGCATCCTCTTCGGCAACGCCTGGAACTTCTTCAAAACCTGGCTCCCCTGAGAGGGCACGAAAACGTATGGCAAACGACAGGAGAATCTCACATGGACAACACAGCATCCCTTCCCGCGCCGGACAAGGCGGCGCAGCACCAGCGATTTGAGGAGATTGAAAAGGCCAACGCCTACCTCTACCAGGCCCTGGAGCTGGGGCAGTACATGCTCCAGTGCGGCGGCGAGGTGAGCCGGGTGGAGGACAGCATCCGCCGCATCTGTGCCGCCTTTCCCGTGGAGCGGGCGGACGTGTTCACCATCACCTCCAGCATTGTGGTCACCATCTACGCCCCCCGCTTCGGCGCCATCACCCAGACACGGCGGGTGTCCGGCATGCAGTACGACCTGCACCGGCTGGAGCTGGTCAACCAGCTGAGCCGCCGGATCTGCCAGGAGCACCTGGAGGCCGATGAAATCGCCCGGGGGCTGGAGGCCATCCGCCGGACGCCACAGTATTCCTTCCCCGTCCAGCTCTTTACCTACGCTCTTATCTCCTCCTCCTTCTGCCTCTTCTTCGGCGGCAGTGTCCTGGACGCGGCGGCCTCCGCCGTCATCGGCGTGGTGCTGAAATTTCTGGACCGCTCCATCCGGGCCACGGACGCCAACGCCTTCCTCTCCTCCCTGCTGTGCTCCCTGCTGGGCGGCCTGCTGGCGGGACTGGCGGTGACCGTGGGGCTGGGGGACAGCGTGGACATGATCAGCATCGGCAACATCATGCTCCTGATCCCCGGCGTGGCCCTCACCAACTCCCTGCGGGACATGTTCAGCGGCAACACCATCTCCGGCCTCATGCGGTTTATCGAAGCCATTCTGCTGGCGCTGACCATCGCCTTCGGCTTCGCCCTGGCCGGGGCCCTGTTTTGAGAGGAGGCGGTCAGATGGACTATGTGATGCAGCTCGTCACCGCCTTTCTGGGCTCCCTGGGCTTCGCCCTGCTGTTCCACGTGCGGCGGGAGAAGCTCCTGCTGGCCAGCCTGGGCGGACTGCTGGCCTGGGGGGTGTATCTGTTAATGGGGTATTTCTCTGTGCTGGACGCGCCCCGATACTTCGCCGCCGCCGTGGTCCTCACCGTCTACGGCGAGATCATGGCCCGTCTGGCCCGGTGCCCCGCCACCCTCTTTATCGTCACCGCCGCCATTCCCCTGATCCCCGGCGGCTCCCTCTACCAGACCATGAGCTACTTCATGGCCCAAGACAACGCCGCAGCCGCCGCCCAGGGGTTCTACACCCTGGTGCTGGCCGTGTCCCTGGCCGTGGGGATGCTCTTCCCCACCTCCATCTTCCATCTGCTGCGGCAGCTGCGGCACTACCGGGCCGGACAGATCAAGCACAGACATTCGTAGAGAACAGGAGGAATTTCTCATGTCCCATTCCGCGAAAGAATACCGGGAGGCCCACGACGCTATGGGCACGGTTCTGGTGCCCGCCGATCACTTCTGGGGCGCCCAGACCCAGCGCAGCCTCCAGAACTTCCCCATCGGGGAGGAGGCCATGCCCCGGGAGATCATCCGCTCCTTCGCCTACCTGAAAAAGGCGTGCGCCCTGGCCAACTTCGATCTGGGCAAGCTAGACGGGGAGAAGCGGGACGCCATCGTCTCTGTCTGCGACGCTATTCTCGCCGGGGAGTATCCGGACGAGTTCCCCCTGAAGGTCTGGCAGACCGGCAGCGGCACCCAGACCAACATGAACGTCAACGAGGTCGTGGCCTATGCCGGCGGCCACGGCCTCCACCCCAACGACCACGTGAACATGTCCCAGTCCTCCAACGACACCTTCCCCACCGCTATGCACATCGCCGCGGTGCTGGCCGTCACCGGGCGGGTGCTGCCCGCTCTGGAGCGCCTGCGGGGGGAACTGCTGCGTCTGGAGGAGGAAAACCGGGACGTGATCAAGAGCGGCCGCACCCACCTCATGGACGCCACCCCCATCCGCTTCTCCCAGGAGATCTCCGGCTGGCGGGGGATGCTGGAGGCCTCCGGGGCCATGCTGCGCTCCTCCCTGGGGATGCTGCGGCAGCTGGCCATCGGCGGCACCGCCGTGGGCACCGGCCTCAATGCTCCCAAGGGGTTCGACGAGGCGGTGTGCGTCCGCCTTACCGAGATGACCGGTCAGGCCTTTGTCCCCAGCCCCAACAAGTTCCACGCCCTCACCAGCAAGGACGCCTATGTCTTCGCCCACGGGGCGATGAAGGGTCTGGCGGCTAACCTGATGAAAATCGCCAACGACGTCCGGTGGCTCTCCAGCGGGCCCCGGTGCGGCCTGGGGGAGATCTCCATTCCCGAGAACGAGCCCGGCAGCTCCATTATGCCCGGCAAGGTGAACCCCACCCAGTGCGAGGCCGTCACCATGGCGGCGGTGCAGGTCATGGGCAACGACGCGGCCATCGGCTTCGCCGCCAGCCAGGGGAACTTTGAGCTGAATGTGTTCCTGCCCGTCTGCGCCTACAACTTCCTCCAGTCCGCCCGGCTGCTGGGAGACTGCATGGACTCCTTCCGGGAGCGGTGTGTCTCCGGCATTCAGGCCAACCGGGCTCGGATGGAGGGGTATCTCCACAGCTCCCTGATGCTGGTGACGGCGCTGAGCCCCTCCATCGGCTATGAAAACGCCGCCAAAGCCGCCCAGCTGGCCCACCGGGAGGGCCTGACTCTCCGGGAGGCG
Source organism: uncultured Oscillospiraceae bacterium (assembly GCA_947630395.1). Lineage (GTDB taxonomy): Bacteria > Bacillota > Clostridia > Oscillospirales > Oscillospiraceae > Pelethomonas. The sequence goes on along the minus strand of CANRHK010000030.1, from coordinate 2,739 downwards.
GTGCTGCATTGCGGCTTCCTCACAGGGGAGGAATTTGACCGGATTGTGGACCCGGAAAAGATGGTCTGACAGGCGGCGGAGAGCATGATTAAAATTCTGATTGTCGAGGACGAAAAGCCCATTGCCGACCTGTTGGACATGAGCCTCACGGCCGCGGGCTACCGCTGCGAGTGCCTCCACGACGGCATGGCCGCCGCCAGGGCCCTGGAGGAAAACCGCTACGATCTGGTGCTGCTGGACGTGATGCTGCCCGGCGTGGACGGCTTTGCGCTGATGGAGTGGCTGGCCCCCACGGACACCCCCGCCATCTTCATCACCGCCCGGGGGGCGGTGTCGGACCGGATCAAGGGCCTGAAGCTGGGGGCGGACGACTACATCGTGAAGCCCTTTGAGATCGCCGAGCTGCTGGCCCGGGTGGAGAGCGTGCTGCGACGCTGCCACAAGACCGACAGCCGCCTCACCCTGGACGACGTGGTGGTGGACACCCAGTCTCACACCGTCACCAAGGGCGGCGTGCCCGTGTCCCTCACCGCCAAGGAGTACAGCCTTCTGCTGCTGTTCCTCCAGAACAAGAACGCCGCCCTCTTCCGGGAGACCATCTATGAGCGGGTGTGGGGCGGCGACTTCATGGGCGACAGCCGCACTGTGGACCTCCACGTCCAGCGCCTGCGCAAAAAGCTGGACTGGGGCGACCGCATCACCGCCGTCTACAAGGTGGGCTACCGGCTGGAGGTGGAGGAGTGAAATTCGCCTGGAAGGTCACCCTCTCCGCCCTGTGCGTACTGGTGCTGACCACGGGGCTGGGCAGCTGGCTGCTGATCTCCCTCTCCTTCCAGTCCTCCCTGGACCGGGAGATCGCGGTGGCCCGGGAGGAGCTGGAGATGCTGCGCATCTCCTATGAGGCGGTGTGCGACGCCCGTGGCGTCACCTTAGAGAACATGTCGGACCGGGGAGGCGGCCTCCGCCGGGTGCTGGCGGGGGACCCCTACTTCTCCGGCCAGACCTTTCGGATCGCCGGAACCGGCGGGGATCTGTACTCCACCCTCTCCTCCCCCGGCGACGACGCCCTCCTGGATCAGGTGGACGCCGCCTCCTCCGGCTACGCCATCCGGCGGGATGGGGATCAGGTGCTGATCCACTGCGCCGGGCCGGCGGCCCTGCCCGACGGGGTGGTGTACATCGAGACCGAGCGGGACATCAGCCAGATCTTTGCCGACAGGGCGTTCCACTTCCGCGTCTACCGCTGGATTCTGCTGGCGGCGGCGGGGCTGGGCTGCTGCGCCATGTATCTGCTGTCCCGCTGGCTGACCCGGCCCATCCGGGATCTGGGGGCCGCGGCCCAGGCGCTGGCCGGCGGGGACTACGCCTCCCGGGCCGCCGTCTCCGGCGGCGACGAGATCGCCGATCTGGATACCAGCTTCAACCACATGGCGGACGCCATTGAGAAAAACGTCCAGGATCTGGCGGACGCCGCCCGGCGGCAGGAGGACTTTACCGCCAGCTTCGTCCACGAGCTGAAAACGCCCCTCACCTCCATCATCGGCTACGCCGACATGCTCCGCAGCCGGCATCTGACGGAGGAGCAGCGGCTGAAGGCCGCGGGCTACATCTTCTCCGAGGGCCGGCGGCTGGAGCACCTGTCCCTGAGCCTGCTGGACCTGCTGGTGACGGGCCGGGGCTGCGCGGAGGCCAAATCTGTGGACATGGAGGACCTCTGCGTCCGGGCCGCCGATGTCTGCCGTCCCGCCATGGAGGCACGGGGCGTGAAGCTCTTTGTCCGGGCGGAGGCGGGCGCCGTCCAGGGGGACGGAGCTCTGCTCCAAACCCTGGCGCAGAACCTGCTGGACAACGCCCGTAAGGCCTCCTCCCCCGGCGGCGCGGTGGCCCTGGAGGGCCACGCCCTCCCCGATGGCCGCTATGAGCTGTCGGTGTCGGACAGGGGCCGGGGCATCCCGGCGGAGGAGCTGGACAAAATCACCGAGCCCTTCTACATGGTGGACAAATCACGGGCCCGGGCCCAGGGCGGTGCCGGGCTGGGTCTGGCCCTGTGCCAAAAAATTGCCCAGCTCCACGGCGGCGCCCTCCGCTTTGAGAGCAAGGAGGGCGTGGGCACCCAAGTGACGGTCGATCTGGGAGGTGTGGCGCATGACTAAGCTGCTGTGTGCCCTGCTGGCGGCGGCCCTGGTGGCCGGGGCCCTGCTGCTGCCCGAGCGGATCGCCGCCTGGGGGGACGAGGGGCTGCTGAACCGGATCCACACTGCGGAGGAGGATCGCGCCAGCTTCTCCGAGAGCGCCCAGCTGACGGTGGCGGAGAAGCTGCTGCTGATGCAGGGCGGCACCCTGTCCTCCATGGAGCTGGACAATATCAGCCTGCCCTTCCCCGCCTCCGCGGCGGTGGACGCCGGTGACTCCTTCTCAGGGGAGGCCTACGGCGTCACCGATGACGATGCTGCCCTCCTGTCGGAGATGGAGGAGACGCGGAAAACGGTGGAGGGGGAGCTGCTGTCCCTCCAGGCCGCCGGAGCCCTGCCCGTCATCTGGGACGGTCAGAGCGATCTGGAGTGCATCAGCTTCAGCCGGGAGCTCTTTGTGGACGCCAACACCCGGCTCTCCTTCCTTGTCTGCCATCTGACGCTGCTCTGCAAGCCCTTCCAGCTCACCGTATCCGTGGACGGGGAGACGGGGAAGCTGCTCTCCTTCTCCCTGGAGAGCAGCGTGAACGTGAATCCGGACTGGGGC
>CANRHK010000029.1 GCA_947630395.1 uncultured Oscillospiraceae bacterium | reverse complement strand
TTATCAAAAGGCACTTTGGAAATCCGAAAACCCGCATGGTTACTGGATTTTTCGGGCTTTCGCAATCATTCCCACTCCACCGTTGCCGGAGGCTTACTGGTGATATCGTACACGATGCGGTTGATACCGGGGACCTCGTTGACAATGCGGGTGCTGACCCGGTCCAGCAGGTCGTAGGGCAGGCGCGCCCAATCCGCGGTCATGAAGTCGGCAGTGGTCACCGCCCGGAGAGCCAGGGTGTGGTCGTAGGTGCGGCCGTCGCCCATGACGCCGACACTGCGGGTGTTGGTCAACACGGCGAAGTACTGATTGACGTTCCTGTCCTCCCCCGCCGCCGCGATCTCCTCCCGGTAGATAGCGTCCGCCTCCCGGAGGGTGTCCAGCTTCTCCTTGGTCAGATCGCCGATGACGCGGATGGCCAGACCCGGGCCCGGGAAGGGCTGGCGGCTCACCAGGTACTCCGGCAGGCCCAGCTCACGGCCCAGTTGCCGCACCTCGTCCTTGAAGAGCAGCCGCAGCGGCTCGATGATCTCCTTGAAGTCCACGTAGTCGGGCAGGCCGCCCACGTTGTGGTGGCTTTTAATCACCGCCGCGCCGGCCTTATTGCTGCCGCCGGACTCGATGACGTCGGGGTAGATGGTGCCCTGGGCCAGGAAATCCACCGCGCCGATCTTCTTGGCCTCCGCCTCAAAGACCCGGATGAACTCCTCGCCGATGATCTTCCGCTTTCGCTCAGGCTCGGTGACGCCGGCCAGTTTCCCCAGGAAGCGCTCCTCCGCGTCCACCCGGACAAAGTGCATGGCCCAGGGCGCAAAGGCCGCCTCCACCTCGTTGCCCTCGTTCTTCCGCATGAGGCCGTGGTCCACAAAGACGCAAGTCAGCTGCTCCCCCACCGCCTCGGCCAGCAGAGCCGCGCAGACAGAGCTGTCCACGCCGCCGGAGAGGGCCAGCAACACCTTGCCGTCCCCCACCTTCTCCCGGATGGCGGCGATGGCGGTGCGTTTGTAGTCCTCCATGCTCCAGTCGCCGACGGCGTGGCAGACCTCGTAGAGGAAATTTCGGATCATCTTCACGCCGTTCTCGGTGTGATTGACCTCCGGGTGGAACTGGACGCCATAGAAGCCCCGGGCCTCGTCGGCGATGGCCACGTTGGGGCAGGCGCGGGAGCGGGCCATAAGGGTGAAGCCCTCCGGCACCTTCTCCATGTAATCGCCGTGGCTCATCCAGGAGACGCCCTGGACGGGCAGGCCCTGGAACAGCCGGCAGGAGGTGTCATAGAAGGTCTCCGTCTTGCCGTACTCCCTAGCGGTGTCGTCCTGAGCCGCGGTAACCCGGCCGCCCAGGGTGTGAGCCATGAGCTGGCAGCCGTAGCAGATGCCCAGCACCGGCAGGCCCATTTCAAAGATCGCCGGGTCCACCTGGGGAGAATCCTCCAGATACACGGAATTGGGCCCACCGGTGAAGATGAAGCCGATGGGGTCCATGGCCTTCAAACCGGCCAGAGGGGTGGTATAGGGCTTGACCTCGCAGTACACGCCGCACTCCCGGACCCGCCGGGCGATGAGCTGGTTGTACTGGCCGCCGAAGTCCAGGACGATCACAGTCTGGTGAGACATCAGTTTGTCCTCCGTTGTTTTGCTATCGCGTGACGCTTCCTCAGATCTCATCGGGGCGGAAGACGATGCCGTTCTCGTCGGCGCTGTCAATGACCGCCAGGGCGTGGTAGTTAAGGTCCATGTCCCGTAGACGGTCGCCGCCGCCCTGGAAGCCCTTCTCCACGGCGATGCCAATGCCTACCAGGGTGGCCCCGGCCTGGTCCACCAGGTCGCACAGGCCCCGGACAGCCTCGCCGTTGGCCATAAAGTCATCCACAATCAGAACGCGGTCGGTGGAGGTCATCCACTCCTTGCTGAGCAGCTGGGTGACCTTCTTCTTGTATGTATAGGAAAAGACCTCGCTGTGGTACAGGCCGCCCTCAATGTTGTCGCTCTTGGCCTTCTTGGCGAAGACCATAGGTACATTGTACTTCTGGGCGCAGATGGTAGCCAGGGCGATGCCGCTGGCCTCGGCGGTGAGGACCATGGTGATGTCGGACACGTCAAAGTACTTCTTGAACTCCTCGGCGATGGCCTCCATCAGGCGGGTGTCCACCCGGTGATTCAGAAAGCCGTCCACCTTGATGATGTTGCCGGGCAAAACCTTGCCCTCGGCGAGAATACGGTCCTTGAGCAGCTGCATCGCTTGTCACATCCCTTTCTTTGTTCCTAAAATCGTTGCCGCACAACCTGTGCTGGCAAAGACTATTATGACAAACTATCGCCTTGCTTGCAAGTGTTTATTTCCCCAAAAATCAGGAATTTTGCAGAGAATTGGATGGCGGAGTTGTCCGTCAGCTCCGGCTTTGTGGGGCCTCCCCGGCCCCACATCCCAGGGGCTGGAAGCCCCCCGGCACCCAAAGAGCAGGCCAAGAGATTTACATATCAGTAAGGCAGTCCTTGTTTTTGACAAAATACTCCACCCCGGAATAAATGGTAGTGACCACAATCACCGCCACACAGAGAGTATTAACCACCTCCGGAATAGGCAAAAACATCAATACAACGCACACCATGGTGGAGGCGGTCTTCACCTTGCCGGACCAGCCGGCGGCGATGACCCGGCCCTTGTCGCTGGCCACCATCCTCAGGCCGCTGACCGCGAACTCCCGGATAATGACGATCAGCAGCGCCCAGCCGGGCATCTGGCCGTTCTCCACGAACCAGACCATAGCGGCGGTGACCAGCATTTTGTCCGCCAGGGGGTCGGCAAATTTGCCGAAGTCCGTGATCAGGTTGTATTTCCGGGCGATCTTGCCGTCCAGCATGTCCGTGAGGCTGGCCGCAACGAAGATGGCCAGGGCGATATACGCCGCGTAGGGCACATCCAGATACAGCACCAGCAGGAACGGCAGAATCAGCACAATCCGCAGCAGGGTCAACTTGTTCGGTAGATTCATTTTGGCTCACGCTCCTTGCTCTTTTCGGTTTCCTGCCGGGCCAGGGCCCAGCTCTCGGGATATTTTTCCCGCATATATCGGGCAAATGGGCTGTCCCGCGTCAACAGGCATTGCTCCCGTATGACCTCCGCCTCCGCCCGGCGGATCCAGTCCCGCTTCCGCTGGCCCAGCTGCTCCCACCGGACAATCCGCAGCAGGCCCCGGCTCTCCCGCTCCAGCAGGGCCTCATACAGGTCGGGGATGAAGATCTCCTCCTCCACCGCCACCGGCTCCGCCGACACATACTCGTTGGGAATGGCGGTGGCCTCCATATCCTCCCGCCAGGCGCAGCGGTACAGGGCGGCGGAACGGCCCCGGTAGATCTCCGCCAGAGCGCCGGGGAAATATTCCTCATAGTACAGCGCCCCGGCCCCGGTATAGCCGTAGGTGTACTCAAAGTGCTTCACCCCGTAGAAGAGGGCCATGGGCTCCAGGGCGGTGAGGCATACCTGCCTGGGCTTGCCGAAGTACTTGGTGACACTGGGTTCCAGCACCGTCAATCCCCGTACCGGGGAGGCGTGATACAGGTCCATACGGGTCCTCCCTCCAAGACTGGCACGGCTTCTATGAGCGGGGGGATTCGACCAGCTCGCCGGTAAGTTCCCCGTCCATGGCGCCGGTGATACGGACGGAGACAAAGGTCCCGGCCTCCACCCCGCTGCCGGCGGTGAAATAGATCTTCCCGTCGATGTCCGGGCTCTCCGCATAGCTGCGGCCCACGTAGGACATGGCCTGGCTGTCAAAGCCCTCGCACAGGACCTCCAGGGTCTCGCCCATCCGCTCCTCGTTCCACTCGTCCATGATCCGGGACTGGATGTTTACCACCAGCTCCGCCCGGCGCTCGGCCTCCTCCGTGGGGACATGTTCCATTTTGGCCGCCGGGGTGCCCTCCTCCGGGGAGTAGGGGAACACGCCGGCCCGGGGCATCCGCTGGTCCCACAGGAACTGGCACAGCTCCTCAAAGGCCGCCTCGTCCTCGCCGGGGAGGCCGGTGATAATGCTGGTGCGCAGCGCCAGGCCGGGGATCCGGTCCCGCAGCTTGTCCAGCAGGTCCTCGATGTACGCCTTGTCCCCACGGCGGTTCATTCGGCGCAGAATGTTGTCGTTGCAGTGCTGGAGGGGAATGTCCAGATACTTGAGGATCTTAGGCTCCCGGCCGATGACGTCAATCAGATGGCCGTCAATCTGGTCGGGGTACAGGTAATGGAGACGGATCCAGTGGAAGTCCAACTTGCACAGCGCCTCCAGCAGATCCGCCAGATGGTGCTGGCCGTCCCAGTCGGTGCCGTAGCGGGTGATATCCTGGGCGATGACAATGAGCTCCTTCACGCCCTGGCCGGCCAGCCAGGCCGCCTCCTCCAGCACCTTGTCCATAGGACGGCTGCGGTACTTGCCCCGCAGCTTAGGGATAATGCAGAAAGCGCACCAGTTGCCGCAGCCCTCCGCAATGCGGAGATAAGCGTAGTGCCCCGGTGTGGTCAGCATCCGGCCGAACTCATCGATTGGCGCATCGACGCTGTCAAAGAAGCTGGCCCGGGCCCCGGTCATCACGTCCTCCACCGCGGAGACAATGCTTTTGAAGCTGCCGGTGCCCAGAACGCCGTCCACCTCGGGCAGTTCTTTTAAAACGTCCCCCTGGTAGCGCTGGGTCATGCAGCCGGTGACCAGAATCTTTTTCAGCTGCCCGATCTTCTTCAATTCCGCCATGCGGAGGATGTGCTCGATGGCCTCCTCGCTGGCGCTGGAGAGGAAGCCGCAGGTGTTGACGACGGCCACGTCGGCCCCCTCCGGCTCGGGCTGGATGGTGTGTCCCGCCTGGCGGCAGAGGTACATCATCTGTTCACAGTTGACCACGTTTTTCGCGCAGCCGAGGGAGATAAAATGCAGTTTATATGGCATGGAGGTGCTCCTTCTTTTTGCACCCTGCGGGTGCGGGCTGATAATTTTCCCCTGCCGGGGAAACGGGGGCGGCACTTTTCCCTTGCCGGAAAAGTGCCCAAAAGGGCACTCATGGGCTTCGCCCCTGAGAACCCTAATTTATTTTTTGATTTTGCGCAATTTTGCCGGACTGTCCTGTCTATCCATTTACCGTCCGTATATGAGGCGAAGCGGCTGTTTTGGGGTGTTCACAGGAGGCGTGGGGGATATCGCTTTCTTTGCTTGATAAACGGGAATTTTCATTTCTTTTTCTTGTTATTTAACACTGCTACAATTACTCCCACAACTATCGGAATCATAGCGCAGAACATAATTAAGTCAAAATTCTCAATCATTTGTTATTCCCCTCTCAAATCCCGATTTGCCGCGCTGTTTAGTTTCGTAGAACTGTCCGTATAACCGTCCTCAAACAGCCGCTTCGCCTCATACACGGGAGCGAGTTCGGTTTAGGCCGGACGGACTACAGGACGAGCGCAAAAACAAAATCGGGCACCCCAGGGGTGAAACCCCTGGGCGCGCTTTTGGTGACTTTTCTCGCGTGAGAAAAGTCACCGGGGGCTGGCAGTGCAGATATAAAAGCACCATTTGCCCCGGGGGCGGAGCCCCCGCCGGCACACCCTAATCCTCGTCAATTTCAATATACCGCCGTAGGGCCTCCCTCACCTGGGGCCAGGAGAAGCCCCGGCGGAGAAGGGCGTCGCTGACGCGCTTGACCTCCCTGGGGTCGGACAGATCCCCCCGGGCCTTCTTCTGGATCAGGGCGTCCAGGGTCTCCCCGGCGGGGGGCAGCTCCTCCAGAGCGCCGTCCCACAGGTCCCTGTCCACCCCACGGCGGTAAAGCTCCTCCCGGATCTTGGCGGGGCCGTAGCCCTGGGCGGCGTAGTGGCAGGCCACCATGGCGGCGTACTGCTCATCGTCCACCGCGCCGATATCCTCCAGCCAGTCCGCCGCCGCCTGGGCGTCCGACTCCTCCGCCCCCTTCTTAACGAGGCGGCGCTGGAGCTCCCGCTTGGAGAGGGCCCGGCTGCCGATGATAGCGGCCGCCTGGGCCTTGGTGCCGGAAGTCCTGGCGAAGGCTCGAAGGGCCTCCAGCGTCTCCCCGTCCAAATCCAGGCCGGGGCGGAGACCGAAGCGGAGAAGTTCCTCCTCCCCAACCCGGAGGAGGACACCGTCCTCCAGCCTCACCAGAAACCGGCCCTTTTTCGGCTCAGAGGGCTTGATCTCCGTGATGCGCATTAGTCCTCGTCGTCAAAATCCTCGGCGGACACGTCCACAGCGCGGCCGGCGGCCTTGGCGGCGATCTGGGACTGGCTGCTCATCAGCTTGAAGAAGTTCTGGCGGATCGCTGCCTCCAAACTGTCGGCCACCTCCGGGTTGTCCTTGAGATACTGCTTGGCGGCGTCGCGCCCCTGGCCCAGGCGGGTCTCCCCCATAGCGAACCAGGAGCCGGACTTCTGCACCAGATCCAGCTTCACGCCCAGATCCAGCAGCTCGCCCAGCAGGCTGATGCCCTCGCCGTACATGATGTCGAACTCCGCCTCCCGGAACGGGGGGGCCATCTTGTTCTTGACCACCTTGGCGCGGGTGCGGTTGCCGATGACCTCGCCGCCTGACTTCAGGGTCTCCACCCGGCGCACGTCGATGCGCACAGAGGCGTAGAACTTCAGAGCCCGGCCGCCGGTGGTGACCTCGGGGTTGCCGTACATGACGCCCACCTTCTCGCGCAGCTGGTTGATAAACACCACGATGCAGTGGGTCTTATTGATGGCGCCGGCCAGCTTCCGCAGAGCCTGGCTCATGAGTCTCGCGTGGAGGCCCACATAGCTGTCGCCCATCTCGCCCTCGATTTCCGCCCGGGGCACCAGGGCGGCCACGGAGTCCACCACCACCACGTCGATGGCACCGGAGCGTACCAGAGCCTCAGTGATCTCCAAGGCCTGCTCACCGGTGTCCGGCTGGGAAATGAGCATGTCGTCGATGTTGACGCCCAGCGCCCGGGCATAGGTGGGGTCCAAGGCGTGCTCGGCGTCCACAAAGGCCACCTCACCCCCCTGCTTCTGGGCCTGGGCGATGATGTGGAGGGCCAGGGTGGTCTTACCGGAGGACTCAGGGCCGTAGATCTCAATGATGCGTCCCTTGGGCACACCGCCGATGCCCAGGGCCAGATCCAGGGCCAGGGAACCGGTAGGGATGACCTCCACGTTCATCTGGTTCATGCTGTCACCCAGGCGCATGATGGAGCCCTTGCCATACATCTTCTCAATCTGGCTCATAGCGGTCTGGATGGCCTGCTTCTTGTCGCTGGCCACGGAGGCGGTCTTTGTCAGATTCTTGCTGTCCTTTGCCATTGTTGCTTCTCCTCTTTATTTCCGTATTCTGAGTATTCTAATGCAGGTTGACTGTGCAGAGGGGCCTCCGGCCCCTGATTGGTTTTTTCTTCTCGCAGCTGCGCCGCGCACCCTGTCCTACTTTTCCCCTGCGGGAAAAGTAGGCAAAAGCGCGCTCAAGGGTTTCACCCTTGAGAATCCCAATTTTTTGATTTGTTTTGCGCTGTCTTGCCGGTCTGCCTGGTCTAAATCACTGCCGTCCGTATATGAGGCGAAGCGTCTATTTTAGGGCTGTTGTACGGACAGATCTATGCGGCGCCCAGTCCGCTTCGCGGACCTTCGCTTTGGGTTCGTTGTACGTTTTTTTGCTTTGCCGGACTGCTGTCTGCTCCGTTCCACTCCGCATAAGAAACATGTTTCTTTACGCACACATCACACAGCATACACAGCATCTACCCCTCGCGGAGTGGAACGGAGCGACAGAAAGCAGAAGAAAACGCAAAAAACAACCAACGAACCCAATCCACCCCGCCCCAGCGCATCCATCTGTGCAAGGACATATTAGGGTAGCCGCTTCGCCTCATACACGGGAGCGAGTTCGGTTTAGACAAAACCAGCCAAAGGTCGAGCGCAAAAATAATCAAACCATTAGGGATACGTAAGGGGCGCCAGCCCCTTGCGCGTGTTTTTGGTTACTTTTTGCACGAGCAAAAAGTACCCCGGGGCGTGGGGCCGGGGAGGCCCCACAACCTCCGTCCCGGCAGGGACCACCCAGGCCGGTGTCCCACCGGCCCCTGCACTACCTTCATTTTAGCAGAGTAACTGTCCCATTTTCCGGACACTATTGGATTCAAATAGAATCCAACAGCGTCCCATACACCACTCGGGGTATCCCCTGGGTGTCCTGAATCACGTTGATATCGCCAAATCCCTGTGCCCGCATCATCCGCAGCACCGTGTCCGCCTGGCCCTGCCCCACCTCAAAGTAGAGCCGGCCGCCCACGGCCAAGGCCTGCCGCCACAGGCGGATAATAGAGGAGAAGAAGTCATATCCATCCTCCCCCCCACAGAGGGCCAGATAGGGCTCAAAATCCTTCACAGAGCTGTCCAGCGTCTCAATTTCAGCCCGGGGGATGTAAGGCGGGTTGCAGACAATGCAGCGAAACTCCCCCAACGCCTTGCCCGGGGCCGCCGCCGCGTCCAGCTGCATGGCGGACACCCGGCCTGTAACACCGCAGCGGCGAATATTCTGCCGGCAGACCTTCAAAGCTCCCTCAGAGATCTCCCCCAGCAGCACCCGGCACTCTGGGGCGCCCGACGCCACGGCCAGCCCCACGCACCCGCTGCCGGCGCACAGATCCAGCACCCGGCACCGCCCCTGTGTCTTCACGTATTCGATAGCCTCGGCAGCCAGCACCTCCGTGTCCACCCGGGGAATAAGCACCGAGGGATTCACATCCAGCTCCAGGCCGTAGAACTCCCACTCGCCAATGAGATAGGCCACCGGCTCCCCCTTCAAATGCCGGTCCACCAAGGCCCGGACAGCCTGCTCCGTCTCCGGGGAGACGTACAGAGGGGCATCCCGGTAAAAATCCGCCCTGCTCTTGCCGCTGCCGAAGCACACCAGCTCCCGGGCCTCCAGATCGGCGGCGGGGTAGCCCGCCTGCCGCAGCGTCCGGCGGATCTCCAGATAGAGGGTATTGTATGTGATCATGCAAACATCCTCCGGTTACCAGCGATCTTTTCCCGCCTCCTGGGGAATCACCCGCTTCAATGCCTCAATAGCCACCTCCATCATGGAGTCGTCCGGCTCAAAGGTGGTAAAATTCTGCATCCACAGCCCCGGTTTGGCCAAAAGATTGGTGACAGGGTTGTCGTGCCCGCCCACATAGCGGTTGAACTCGTAGGTAATGCCCACCACCAAAGGCAGCAGCGCCAACTGCACCAGCATTCTAAGAAACACGTTCTTCACCGGAAACAGTGCAAACACCACCGTATTCACCAGAATAGCCACAATAATGACCACCATCAGAAAGCTGGTGCCGCAGCGGGGGTGATGCCGGGGCATCTTCCGCACGTTTTCCACGGTCAAATCCAGTCCCCGCTCATAGCAGAAGATACTCTTGTGCTCCGCGCCGTGGTAGGAAAAAACCCGCTTGATGTCCTTCATCCGGGACACCATAATCATATACGTCATGAAGATGGCGATGCGCAGCACCGCGTCCACCAGGTTGCGCACCAGCACGCTGTCCGTCACCAGCTCCACAAAGCTGGCCAAAAACGTAGGCAGCAGCATGAAGATCCCCACAGAGAAGCATACCGCAACCACCACGGAGAAGCCAATCACCACCTTCTCCATCTTCTCATTGCCCAGCTTCTGATCCAGCCACTTCTCAAATTTGGAGGGCTCCTCCACCCCCGCCTCCTCCGGGAAGTAGTCCGCGGAGAACATCAGGGCTTTCACCCCCCGCACCATGCTGTCCAGGAAAGTGACGCTGCCCCGGATCAGGGGCCAGCCCAGAATAGGGTACCTGTCCTTAATCAGCTTCAAGGGCTCCTCCTGGATCACCAGCCCTTCCGGTGAGCGGACCACGATGGCCTGCTTGTCCGGGCCCCGCATAAGGATGCCCTCAATGAGGGCCTGCCCGCCGATGGTAGTGCGAAACGCACTGGGTTGTTTGTCTGCCATATGGTTAGCCTTTCCTTCCCCCTTGCCATTATCATACCACAGGGCAAAGGGAAATACAACAATTGTTCTAATAAAATTTTCTATTTACAGGGAAGTGTAATGGTCACAATGCAGCCGCCCCCCTCGGCGTTGCCGATCGCAAAGGCGCCCTCGTGGAGGCGGATGATCTCGTCGCAGACGGCCAGGCCGATGCCGCTGCCCCGGGCCTTGGAGGACCCCTTGTAGAACTTCTGCTTCACAAAGGGCAGCTCGTCCTCCGGAATGCCGGGGCCGTAGTCCCGGACGGTGATGACGATGTCCCCGGCCTCGTCCGTGGACATGGCCGCGTCGATGCGCTTCCCCGCGCCGCCGTGCTTGGCGGCGTTGTCCAGCACGTTGCAGAACACCTGCTTCAAGCGCTCCGGGTCCGCCGGGATAGGCGGAATGAGCTCGTCCCAGCTGTCGTAGCGCAGCTCGATAGCCTCCTGCTTGAAGAGCTCCATGTAGGTGTAGATGGTGTCCTCAAACTCCGCCTGCACGTCGGTCTGCTCAATGCGGAGGGTGAATCGGCCGTCCTCCATGCGGGAGAAGTCCAGCAGCTCCTCCACCATGTTGGTGAGCCGCCTGGCCTCCCGTACGATGACATTGACGCCCCGCTTGAGCTGCTGGGGGTCCTCCACCTCCAGCAGGGTCTCGCCCCAGCCGTTGATGGCGGTGAGGGGGGTGCGCAGCTCGTGGGAGATGGAGGAGATGAACTCGGACTTGGTCTTCTCGCTCTCGCTGATCTGGCTGGACATGTTGTTGATGGCGTCAATGAGCTGGCCCAGCTCGTCCCGGTAGTGGTTCTCCATCTGGGTGCCGTAGCTGCCCCCGGCGATGCGCTTGGCGGTCTCCGTCACCTCCGCCACCGGCTCCACCACGTTGTTGATGAAGACCATGTTGGACACATATACCATGCCGATGGCGATGATCAGCAGTCCCACGGCGATGCCCACAGTGATCAGGATCTCCCTGGACACCCTGGACATGGAGGTGACATACCGCATGGCTCCCACAATCTGGTCCCCCAGCTGGAGGGGCACGGTGACGGACATGATGTGCTCGCCGGTGTTGGGGTCCGCGCCCCGGTAGGGCTCGATGTCCCCGGTCTGGAAGACCGCGGCGATGTCCGGCGTGTCCGGCTCCATACCGGCGGTGAGGCCGTAGGAGCTGACGATGACCTCCCCGGTGGGGCCGATGAACTGGAGCTCAATGGTGTCCCGCTCGGCGAACTCTGCGGCGAAGGCGTTGGCGTAGCGGTAGAACTCGCCGTAGCTGTTCATGGTGTTGCTGGTGAAGTAGTCGCTGGCCTGGGTGGCCCGGGTCTGGAGGCCGTCCAGCATCATATTGTAGTAGTAATTGGCCATACCGGCGCAGAAGGTGCCGGCGGTCAGCAGGGCCACCACGAAGATGGGGCCCAGGGAGCTGACCAGCCAGCGCTTGCGCAGGCCGGTGATACCGATACGGCTGGGTTTCAAATCCGCTGACCTTCTTTCCTGGGAAGGGGTTAGAATCCCCACTTATAGCCGAACCCCCAGACGGTGTTGATATAGGTGGGATTCTGGGCGTTGTCCTCAATCTTCAGCCGCAGGCGGCGGATGTTCACATCCACGATCTTCAGCTCGCCGAAGTAGTCCCTGCCCCACACCGTGTCCAGGATCTCCTCCCGGCTCAGGGCCTTGCCCGGGTTCTCCATAAACATCTTCATGATGGAGTATTCCACCTGGGTCAGCTTCACCCGCTTGCCGTTCTTCTCTAGCGTCCGGTTCCGGGTGTTCAGCAGAAAGGGATCCTGGAAGATCTCCCCCGACTGCTCCGGGGACACGCCGCCGCTGCGGCGGTAGAGGGCGTCCACCCGGGCGGTGAGCTCCGCCGGGGAGAAGGGCTTGGTCACGTAGTCGTCGGCCCCGGTCATGAGGCCCGTTACCTTGTCCATCTCCTGGCTGCGGGCGGTGAGCATGATGATGCCGATGCGGGTGTTGGTGGCCCGGATGCGGCGGCAGACCTCAAAGCCGTCGATGCCCGGCAGCATAATGTCCAGCAGGGCCACCCGCACGTCCGCGTTGGCCTTCAGCTTCTCCAGGGCCTCCTCGCCGGTCTCCGCCTCAATGACCTCATATCCGGCCCGGGTCAGGTTGATCACAATAAATCCGCGGATGCTGGCCTCGTCCTCCAGCACCAGGACCTTTCGCGCCATAGCGTGTACCTCCAATCATTCTCCGCCGCGCCCCACCGGGAGGCGCGGTCAGTTTTCGCCGATGGTCCAGTAGTTCACAATGGGGAAGAACCGTTCCGCCAAATCCTCGGGCGTCAGGGCGTACTGCCAGTCGTCATAGTTCTCGGCGAAGCTGACGGCGTACACCGTATCCGCCCGGCGGCGAAGGATGGAGCGCCCGGCGGTGGTAGCCAGGGCCTCCCGGTTGGTGCCCGTCAGGGTGTAGATGGTCATCAGCTCGTCCCCCACCCCCCGGCCTTGGAGCCGATAGAAGGTGGTGGAGTGGGTGGAGGAGCTGGCGTTGCTCTGGCGGACGGCGAATTTGCCGTCCCAGCTCTCCGGGATCAGCAGATACCAGCTGTCCGCCAGGTTGTGGTAGGTGATGGCCTGGAGCTCGTCCTGCCCCTCCAGATTGTAGCTGTGCCAGTAGATCTTCCAGTACTGCTCCTCGCCGTCCGGCAGCAGCTGCGCGGGCCTGGGCACCTCCGTGGCCCCGTCGGTGTTGATATCGGTGGGCTGGAGGTTGGAGAAGCGGGCGATCTGGCTGGACACGCCGGTGTCGCTGCTGAGGACGATGTTGGTCAGATCCGGCTGGCGGTAGACCAGAATGTCCGTCACCGCCCGGCTGGTCTCGTCCGGACCGGCCTCCCGGCCGGTGACGAACACCGCCGTCTCCCCGCCCTGGAGGGCGCCCACCTGCATCCACTGGAGGGACGCCACCGTGGTGGACAGCCGTGCGGTGGAGCGGAGGGACAGGGCGCTGCTGCCGGCGTCCCAGTCGTAGTAGTCGGCCATGGCGCCGCCGCTCTCCTCGTCCCCCCGGAGGACCACCAGCTCCTGCTGGCCGTCCCCGTCCAGATCCAGGACGTCATAGCGGGCGTGGGGGGTGGACATGAGCCGCACCGGCTGGAGGGCCTCCAGGGCGTAGACGGACACGGTCTGGATCTCTGCGCTGACCGCCCAGCTGACAATGATCTCCTTCACCCCGTCGCCGTTCATGTCCACATAGCGGACGGACTGGATGGACGTGCCGCTGCCGTCGATGAGGGAGGCCTGCTCGTAGGTGTCCTCCCGGGCCTGGAAGATATAGATCCGCAGCGGCCGCTCCTCGCTGGCCGCCCGGAAGAATGCCAGCACCTCGTCGCTGCCGTCCCCGTTCAGATCCACCATCTGCACCGGGGGCAAGTTGCCGCCGGACTGGGGCGGGGCGTACTCCGCGCCGCCGGAGAGGATGTCCGTCAGCTGGGCGCTGAGGGTCTCATACTCCTCCGGCAGGGCGGGCAGGGAGTAGAGCAGGTCCGCCGAGGCGGAGAGCATGCAGCCGCCCAGGGCCAGCGGCAGCAGCGCCGTCAGCAGGCATATCAAAAAGGATGGCAGGCGTCTCACGCCGCTTCCCCCTTTCACAATCGCCGGGGCAGAATACCCCTATTTTTCTAAAATACAATCTATCACAAAACCGCGCGGATTGCAAGGGGCGCGGGCCGCCGCACCGTGTATAATGATCGAATCTCCATGTGAGCCGGGACGCAGCCGGAACACAAGATATAGGGGCTTGACGTAGCCGGAAAAATGAGGTACAATGCACTTGTAACTTTTTGTAACCCTTTACTCCGTTTTGTAATTCTTTCAGCCAGTTTGTCATTTTTAATGGATTTGAAAAATTTGAGAGGATGTACCCCATGAAACGACTAAGCAACGAGTCCGCCCCCCGGCCCCGGCGCACCGGGCGGGTCCCCAACTATCGAAACCGCCAGCGATTCCCGGAATCCGAGAACCCCTACCGGCAGCTGCAGCTGCTGCTCCAGGGCAGCATGCCCCGCATCCGTCACACGTGTCTGAGCCTGTTCCGCCGCCTGTGGTCCCCGGTGACCAACCTGGCCGCCCAGATCCGGGTGCCGGCGGAGCGGCGCAAGTGGGTGGCCGCGTCCGTCTTTCTGGCGGCCAGCCTCACCATCGCTGCTTTCGCCGTGTTCCAGAATCTCTACACCACCGCCACCACCGTCAGCTTTGACGGCGTGGCGCTGGGCACCGTGGCCAGCGAGGAGGAGGCCCGGGCGGCCAGCCTCTCGGTGGAGCAGTCCATCTCCCAGGTGGTGGGATACACCTACCGCCTGGATGACCGGGTCAGCTATGCCACCGGCCTCACTTTCCGCGCCTCTGTGGAAGATGAGCACACCCTGGAGCGGGCCCTCAGCAGCAGCCTCCACGTGGTGGAGCACGGCTACGCTTTGTATGTGGACGGCGCCTTTGTAGGCGCCACCCAGACCCGGGAGGCCCTGGACGAGGCCCTTAAGCAGGTGTCCTCCGCCTACCGCAATGAGAACACTGTGTCCATCGACTTTGTGGAGGGCGTGGAGATTGAGGAGTGCGATCTCCCGGTGGAGGACTTCACCAACCTCAGCGACATTCTCCTGCTGCTCAACAGCACCAAGGAGGGGGAGGTCACCTACACGGTGAAGAACGGCGACTGCTGGTCCGTCATCGCCCAGGACCACAACCTGACCAGCAAGGAGCTGGAGCAGCTGAACCCGGGCTATGATATCAACTGGATCCACACCGGCGACGAGCTGCTGATCAGCAACGCGGTGCCCTATCTGACCGTCCGGGCCACCCAGATGGAGTACTACCAGGCGGATATCCCCTACGAGATCGAGTACGTGGATGACAGCACGATGTGGGAGGGCGACACCAAGGTCATCAGCAAGGGCGCCTACGGCAAGTCCGACGTAGTGGCCCGTGTCACCTACGAGGGCGTGGAAGAGATTGAGCGGGTCATCGAGTCCGAGACCGTCATCACCGAGCCCGTGACGGAGGTCCAGGCCCGGGGCACCAAGGAGCGTCCCACCTGGGCGCCCACGGGATCCTTCCGCTGGCCCACCAACGGCACCCTCACCTCCCGCTTTGGCTATCGCAATATCTTCGGCGGTACCTCTTTCCACGGCGGCGTGGATATTGCCAACTCCACCGGCACCGACGTGGTAGCGGCGGACGGCGGCGTGGTGTGCTACGCCGGCTGGATGAACGGCTACGGCTACCTGGTCCAGATTGACCACCAGAACGGCTATGTGACCTACTACGGTCACAACTCCAGTCTCCTGGTCCACGTGGGCGACAAGGTGTACAAGGGCCAGCACATCGCGGAGATGGGCGCCACCGGCCGCGTCACCGGGCCCCACTGCCACTTCGAGGTCCGCCGCAACGGCGAGCGCCAGAACCCCCTGAACTATTTGCCCTAACCTGAATCTCTCCCCTGTACCGGGTGGGTACAGGGGAGATTTCTTTTCTCGCAACTATTTCAAAAAAAATTGAAATACCGGTTGACACCCCACCCCCGCCGTGGTAGTATCTATTTAAAGATTTTTTGAAATACCAGGAGGCGACCATGGCCATTCGGGAGATACTCTCCGCCCTGGCGGACGACAGCCGCCGGGCGATTCTAAGCAAGCTGCGGGAGGGCCCTATCAGCTCAGGCCAACTGGCCGCCGCCGTAGGCATGACGCCCCAGGCCCTCAGCTACCATCTGAAGAAGCTGAAGGAGGCGGAGCTGATCTACGAGGTCCGGCAAAAGAACTTCATCTACTACGAGCTGGATCTGACAGTGCTGGACGAGGCCATCCTGTGGCTGAACCAGCTGAAAGGAGGCGAGGAACCGTGGGCAGAAAAAGACTCTATGCCCTCTACTACGCGCTGATCTGGCTGTCCCTGGCCATCGCCATAGTGGCTCTGGTGATTCTGCCGGACCGCATCCCCGCCCACTACAACGCCGCCGGACAGGTGACCCGCTGGGGCAGCAAGCTTGAGTCCCTCATCTTTCCCGCCCTGTATATCCCCTTCGGCTATCTCATGGCCGTCATCGCCAAGTGGACGGGGAAGCGCACCGGATCCTGGCCCTCCGAGCGCCTCACCATGCTGTGCAACTTTGGCTGCTTTGCCTTTCTGGAGGCTATGCAGGTCTATTTTCTCTATACCTCCCTCCAACAGGTGGAGAACCTGAACGCCGTCCCCCTGGACTACTGGAAGATCACGGGCGTCGGCACCGGCGTGATCCTTGCCTCGGTGGGCAACTACATGCCCAAGGTCAAAAAGCCCGGCCCGGTAGGCCTGCGCTTCCCCTGGATCATGGACAATGAAGAGACCTGGCGCAAATGCCAGCGCTTCGGCGGTTGGGCCCTGACCGTGGGAGGCGTGTTCCTGGCGGCAGCCAGCCTCTTTCTCACCGGCCCCGCCGTCCTGGTCTGGCTCGCGGGCGACACTCTCGCCATCCTGGCTGTCTGCACCGTCTATAGCCTCATAGTGTCCTGACCGGTTGTATCCCGGCCGAATTTTCAAAAAGTGGGGACAAGTCCGCAGGGTCAATCAACGAGTTAACAAACTGTGAACATAAAACTTTCATACTATTCTCCAATAAAAAGTAGCGAAGTAGA
>CANRHK010000028.1 GCA_947630395.1 uncultured Oscillospiraceae bacterium | reverse complement strand
GGATTGTGGACGGGGTTCTGCGGATCTTCGCGCCCCTGTGCTGAAGGCCGGAGGTCAAAACAAGGAGTCGACCAAATGAATGAGCTGAAAAATAACACCGGTGCCCCGACGTCGGAGGACTTGGCCCAGCGCAGCGAGGAGCTGGCCAGAGAGGCCGAGGCCCTGGGGGCCAGGATCGAGGAGCGGTACTACATCCCCCTGGCGGAGCAGGCCGAAGGGCTCAGCAGAGAGGATAGGGACCTGGAGGCGGGAATCGACCGGGAGCTGAAGAGCATGCGGGACGCGGCCCACAGCCTGTCCCAGGCCTTTGCCGCCGTGAGCTTCACGGCGGACGAGCTGCGGGCCAGAAGCCGGGACACGCGCCGCAGCGTGGATCGGAAGTGGTACACTCCCAACCCGCCGGCCAACGGGGCCATCGATCTGGAGGAGCAGCGGAGGCGCCACTTTGCCCAGGGCATGAACGCCTACAAGATCCTCCTGGTGCTGGCGGTGGGCAGCTTCGCCGGCGTGGTGGTGGAGATGATCTGGTGTTACCTGCGCCACGGCTACTTCGAGAGCCGCCGGGGGCTGGTGTACGGCCCCTTCAACCTGCTCTACGGCGCGGGTGCGGCGGTGCTGACATTGTCCCTCTACAAGTATCGGAACCGGGGCTCCCAGTGGTCCTTTTGCGGCGGCTTCCTGGTGGGCAGCGCGCTGGAGTACCTGTGTTCCTGGGGGCAGGAGATGCTGCTGGGCTCCCGTTCCTGGGACTACAGCAGCAAGCCCCTGAACTTGAACGGCCGCATCTGCCTGGCCTACTCCATCTTCTGGGGCGTGCTGGGGGTGCTGTGGATCAAGGACCTGTACCCCCGGATGGCCAAGTGGATTCTGAAGCTGCCCGATCGCTTCGGCCGGGGCCTCACCTGGGCCTTGACCATCTTTCTTGTCTTCGACGCCGCCGTCAGCTGCGTGGCTGTGGCCCGCTGGTCCCAGCGGGTGGAGGGACAGCCTGCGTCGAGCGCCTTTTGGGAGCTGGTGGACGAGCGATTTCCGGACGAGCGGATGGAGCGGATCTTCGCCAACATGAAGTTCGGGGACCCGGACACCGGCCAGTAAGGGCCGCCGCGCCCACACAAAGCTGGAGGTGGTGGACCCGGGGCCGCTGGTTCTACGCGGTGTACCGCGCCGCCCCCGGCGCCCGCAGGATCGCGTTTCGTGCGGACTTCGACGCCCTGTCCATTGACGAGACCATCTCTCTGCCCTTCGGATCCCGGATTCCTGGCGTGTCCCATAAGTGCGGCCACGACGGCTACAGCGCCTCCCTGGCGGCCTTTGCCATGGAGGTGGAGCAGTGCGGCACGGACAACACTGTTTACTTCATCTTCCAGCACGCGGAGGAGACCGGGGACGGCGCAAAAGAGTGCGCGGTGCTCATAGGGGAGGAGGGCATCGACGGGGTCTACGGCTACCACAACAAGCCGGACCGCCCCCCGGGCTGCGTGATTGTCAGAGACGGCGTCCTCCAGTGCGCCTCCAAGGGCATGAGTATGTTTTTCACCAGCGTGCCCGCCCATGCGGCGGATCGGAACAATCTCTGCGTCAGGAGGAAGCGGCAATGGAGAAGAAAATCATCGGCATCATCGGCGGCATGGGGCCCCTGGCCACGGCGGATCTCTTTCAGAAGATCGTGCTCCACACCAAGGCTACCTCGGATCAGGAGCACCTGCACATCCTCATCGACAACAACACAGACATTCCCGACCGCACGGCGGCCATTCTCCGGGGTGGGGAGGACCCCCTGCCCCAGATGGTGAAGAGCGCCCAATGGCTGGAGGCGGGCGGCGCGGGGTGCCTCATCATGCCCTGCAACACGGCCCACTACTACCACGCCCGGCTGCAAAGCCAAGTCCGTGTCCCGGTGCTGCACATGATCGAGCTGACCTGCCGGGCCATGGCGGATCGGGGGATCACCAGGGCTGGCCTGTTGGCCACCACGGGTACCATCCAGTCCGGCATCTACCAGGAGGTCTTCCGCCGCAGCGGCGTCTCACTGCTGACGCCGGAGGAGGGGGAGCAGGAGGCGGTCATGGGTCTTATCTACGACGGTGTGAAGGCGGGACGCGCCGCCTACGACACCGCCCCTGTGCTGCGGGCCGTCCGGCGGCTGTTTGACGAAGGGGCGGAGGTGATGATCCTAGGCTGCACCGAGCTGCCCCTGGCCGTCCGCCTCTACGGTATGGACTTTCCCGCCGTCGACCCCACCTTGGAGCTGGCCAAGGGGGCTATCCGCTTTGCCGGGGGAGAGGCCCGTTAAGCACCAAATGCTTTGCCGCCGGGCTGTGTACCGCGTACACGGCCCGGCGGCGCTGTTTCCCAAAATATTATCCCCCCCTGGGGCTTGCGGCCGCCACTTTTTGTGGTATGATTTTCACAGATGCTCAAATACTATTTTCTGTGAAAGAGGTGGTCCCTATGCATATGGCCGACGCCCTGCTGACCCCCGCCGTGGCGGCTACCATGTATGTGGCCTCCGGCGCCGTGGCCGGCATGTCCATCCATCAGCTGAAGAAGGACGACGATCCCCGGAAGCTGCCCACCATGGCGGTGTCCGCCGCCCTGGTCTTCGCCGGACAGATGATCAACTACACCATCCCCGGCACCGGCTCCTCCGGCCACATGTGCGGCGGTATGCTGCTCTCCGCCCTGCTTGGCCCCCAGGCGGGCTTCCTGTCCATGATTGTGATACTGGCTATCCAGAGCCTGTTCTTCGCCGACGGAGGGCTCATGGCCCTGGGAGCCAATGTCTGGAATATGGCGTTTTACGGCTGCTTTGTGGGCTACTACCTGATATGGCGGCCCATCATGCGGGGCGGCACCAATAAGGCCGGACAGCGGACGCGGATCATTGTCTCCTCCATCCTGGGCTGCGTCCTGACCTTGCAGCTGGGCGCTTTCTCCGTGGTGCTGGAGACCAGCCTCTCCGGTATTACCGATCTGCCCCTGGGCGCTTTCTGCGCCCTGATGCAGCCTATCCATCTGGCCATCGGCCTGGTGGAGGGCCTCATCACCGCGGCGGTGCTGGTGTTCGTCTACGACTCCCGGCCTGAGCTGCTGCGAGAGGTAGGGGCCGCCTCCGGCGAGGGCAGGCGCTCCCTCAAGGCCACCATCGCCATCCTGGCGGCTGTGGTACTGGTGGTGGGCGGCGGGCTCAGCCTGCTGGCCAGCTCCAACCCGGACGGCCTGGAGTGGGCCCTCTTCGGCAACGCCGAGGCGGGCTACAGCGAGAACATGGGCCTGGACGAGGAGAACTTCGGCGTCAGCAGCGCCGCCGCCGACAAGGCGGGCTCCATCCAGGAGGCCACCTCCTTCCTGCCGGACTACGCCTTCTCCGGCAGCGACAGCGCGGCGGGCACGTCGGTGTCCGGCATTGTGGGATCCGCCATGGTGGCGGGAGCCGCGGTGCTGATCTGCCTGGGCGGCGGCTTCTTCCGGAAAAAGCACGCCCAGTAACGGCAAAGTAATTCCAAAACTAACCATAAATTATCCGCCGAAAAGGGACATCTGACGATGCCCCTTTTCAGCGCGTATCAGAGAGCCTGCCCTATGAACAAAATGCAAAAAGCTCTCCGGGAGCTGGGGGAGATGGACGATCTGGCGGCCCGCCAGTCTCCCATCCACAGCCTCAGCCCCACGGCGAAGCTGCTGACGACAATCGCATATATCGCCGTGGTGGTGTCCTTCGGCAAGTACCAGCTCAGCGGCCTCATAGTCATGGTACTGTGGCCGGTGCTGCTGTTCCAGATCAGCGGCATCCCCGTGGGCCTTTGCTTCTACAAGCTGCGCATTGTGCTGCCCCTGGTGATGGCGGTGGGCCTCTTCAACCCCCTCTTTGACAGGGCCCCCATGCTGTACCTGGGATCCCTGCCGGTGTCCGGGGGCGCCTTCAGCATGTTGACGCTGATGCTGAAGGGAGTGCTGTGCCTCATGGCCTCCTTCCTCCTGATGGCCACCACCCCCATCGACAGTCTTTGCGCCAGCCTGCGGCGGCTCCACGTGCCAGGGCTGCTGGTGACGCTGCTCCTGCTGACCTACCGCTATGTGGGGGTGATGACGGAGGAGCTGGCTGTCATGACCGACGCCTACCACCTCCGGGCCCCGGGGCAGAGGGGGATCCACGTCTCCGCCTGGGGCTCCTTCCTGGGGCAGCTGCTGCTGCGCAGCATGGACAGGGCCCAGGAGCTCTACGGCAGCATGCTCCTGCGGGGCTACCACGACCACTTCCACTACGCCCTCATGAAGCCCTTCACCGTGAGGGACGGGGCGTACGCGGCTGGCTGCATAGCGGCGTTCCTGCTGCTGCGGCTGGTGCCGGCGGCCCGGCTGCTGGGAAGTCTCTTTGTGAGGTGAGGGGCATGATTGAATTTCAGCATGTGAATTTTGCCTACGAGCCGGGCCGCCCGGTGATTGCGGACCTGTCCTTCCGCATTGAGGACGGTGAGGCCGTGGGCCTGATCGGCGCCAACGGCGCGGGAAAGTCCACGGTCATGAAGCTGCTCCTTGGCCTCCTCCAGGGGGAGGGCAAGATCCTGGTGGACGGCAGGCCGGTAAACCGGGACAGCCTGGGAGAGATCCGCCGCAAGCTGGGCTTTGTGCTCCAGAACTCTGACAACCAGATGTTCATGCCCACGGTGTACGAGGACATGATGTTCGCCCCCCTGAACTACGGCCTCAGCAGGGAGGAAGCGGAGAGGCGGGTGGACGGCGTGCTGGAGCGGCTGGGCCTGACCGAGCTGAAGCACCGGCACAACCACAGGATCTCCGGCGGGGAGAAGCGCATGGCCGCCATCGCCACCATTCTGGCCATGGAGCCGGAGGCGGTGCTGATGGACGAGCCCACCTCCGCCCTGGACCCCTACAACCGGCGCATTGTCATCAACACCATCCGATCCCTGCCCCAGACCAAGCTGATTACCTCCCATGACCTGGACATGATCCTGGACACCTGCCAGCGGGTGATCCTCATGTCCAAAGGGGAAATTGTAGCTGACGGCCCCGCCGGTGTGATTCTCCGGGACAGGGCGCTGCTGGAGGCCCAACGCATGGAGCTGCCCCTCTCCCTCAGCGGCGGTCAGGCCGGGAGATAGGTGTCTCTCAAACGAAAAACAGCCGGGAAGTTTACCACTTCCCGGCTGCTATATTACCCCACGGGCGACGGCTGGCCCCAGGCCAGGGTGGCTACGGCCTCCCGGATCTGACGGGCGGAAACGTCCAGGGCCCGGCGCTCCTCCCGGTTGAGGGGGATCTCCAGAATCTCCTCCAGCCCCCGCCGGCCCACAATGGAGGGCAGGCTCAGGGCCAGCCCCTCCAGGCCGTACTGCCCCTCCAGCACCGCCGACACGGGCAGCACCGCCCGCTCGTCCCGGACGATGCAGGCGGCGATCCGGCCCACTGCCATGGCGATGCCGTAGTAGGTGGCCCGCTTGCGGCGGATGATCTCATAGGCGCTGTCCCGGACCTGGCGGTAGAGCCTCTCCCGGTCCTCTTTGTCCAGCCGCCGCCCCCGGATGCGGCAGAACTGGTCCAGATCCAGCCCGGACACGTTGGCCCCGCTCCACACCGCCAGCTCGCTGTCCCCGTGCTCCCCGACGATGAAGGCGTGGACGTTGCGGCTGTCCACCCCCAGCTCCTGGCCCAGCAGGTGCTTGAGCCGGGCGGTGTCCAGCACCGTCCCCGTGCCGATGACCCGCTGGCGGGGATAGCCCGACAGCCGCCAGGCCGCGTAGGTCAGCACATCCACGGGGTTGGACACCACCAGCAGGATTCCGCCGAAGTCCCGGGCGGTGATCTCCCCCACAATATCCCGGAGAATGGATACGTTTTTTTCCAGCAGTTCCAGCCGGGTCTCCCCGGGCCGTTGGTTGGCCCCGGCGGTGATGACCACCAGGGCACAGTCGGCGATATCGTCATAGGTGCCCGCGGTGATCTCCATGGCGGAACCGTAGGGCAGGCCGTCGCTGAGGTCCATGGCCTCCCCCTCCGCCTTGTCCCCGTCCACATCCAGCAGCACCAGCCGGGTAAAGAGCCCCTGCTGTAAAAAGCGGAAGGCTATCGACGCGCCCACGAAGCCGCAGCCCACAATGGCCGCCTTTCTCTCATCCACATACATCCCTTATCTCCTCCTTTTCGCCCCGGCCTTAAAAAGGGCGCGGGGCGGCTGTCCTCAGTGTGCCGCGCTTTCGATGCCTCTATGCGCCGCTTCTGTGACTTTTGTCGAAAAAAACGGGATATTTTTTGGGTAGTCATGGCAAACTCGCCCAGGGTAATGGTGTGAAAGACTAAGAGATTTTAGCGCTGCGAAAAAAGGGCGCAACACCCCCTGTCAAGGCGGGTTTTACAAGGCAGATTGCGGGCTATTGCGTTAAGCCACGTTTAGACCTTGAGACTCTAAGAAGCGGATACCAGATGCCCCTTAACGAGATCATCTACGACTTCTTCTACACCCTGAAGGCCCGTACCAAGGGCTACGCCTCCCTTATAGGCCCAGCGATCTGGTGAAGGTGGCCCTGCTTCTCAACGGCAACCAGGTGGACGCCCTCAAGCTGGACGAGGAATAAAGGCATGCGCATCCACGTGAAAAAGGTGCCGGCGGCGTTAGCCGGTCATATACGTTCGCGAACAACATGGGGAGGCCAAAACGGTTCCGTTTTGGCCTCCCCATGTTGTTTTATATGAATCGCTTGCTCCCTCTTTTTTTCAAGAAAAAGTAGTAGAGAAATACACAGCCGCCTGCGGACGGTCCCGTAAGCTATATATGCCGCAGATGAAGATAGACGGTATTTTTGGAAATACCAAGCAGCTCGGCGACGATGGCAACCGCTTCCTTCAAATTGAAAATGCCGCAGCTACTTAGCCGGAATATGATCTCCTTATTCTTGTTGTTCATCAGGATGCTCCTGTCCTCAAATACCTCATCCCGGATTTTTACAACCTCCTTCTCGATGACTTCCCGGGAGTTCTCCGCAAAAGTTTCCGAAAAGAAGGATGTAGGTTCCGAACAGAAGGTTTCCTTGAGAAAGGTGAAAAGGGGAAGATTCAAATAGAAATTAATGCAGATCAACCCGATGACCCGATGCTTCTCTCCAAATATGGCAATCGTCGTAGAGCGGATGGGATCGCCGTCCTTGTTTTGGGTCATATAAGTTACGTAGGGCGCCCCCTCGTCTGCCTTGATGCGCTCCAGCAAATTTAAGGCAAAGTCCGTCACCGGAGCCCCCACCTTCCGGCCCGTATAGTGTCCGTTCATGATGCAGATGACAGACTCGTCCGGTTTGTCGAGAGAGTGCAGCACAATTTCATATCCGGAGCCAAGATATTCCGACAGGCCCTTGACCACCGGAATATAAGATTCCAGAATCTGAAAATCAGTTTCTGTTAACGCAGAGCCTGTAGCAGATTCCATAAAAAATATCCTCCTGTTCCAACTGCTTTTTATATACCATATTCCCCTTAAAATGTCAAATTGTTTCTGTTTATATGCATAAAAATGGATAAAATATATTTGGCTTAAAGAATGAACGAATTTAATGGCACTTTACACCTGCTAAAAAAAATTTTTGGTCAACAGTTGCCGATACTGACGAAAAGGAGGACGCTTCTTGGACACTATAGACAATTGCTTGAAAAATCCGCACGATCTTCTATTGCAAAATTTATACAAAATTGTCTAAAATTGGGGAGTTTCCAAGAAATACCTTCAGAAAACGGGCGTACTTGCGGGACGCAAAGAGATACATACCAAATGTTTTGCCCTCCCTTCAGCGCAAAAGCGCCAGCGGAGGATACTAAAATATTTTTCTGCCTAAAGTGAAAAAAATTAACGTATAGTGCTTGACAAATACCGGGGTTTCTGTATAATGAATTACAAGACTTGTCCGGCGGCCGGGCGCGGCGGACGCAACAATGACGGAGGGGGATTTTAGGTGATCCGGGAATTTCTCATGGAATACTGCCAAAGTCCGTTCGTTTCGGGCTTTGAGCAGGCGTGCCCTCAGATCCTAATCAGGTATTTCGGACGTTTCTCAGACACATACGAAAATGACCGGCGCGGCAGTTACATATTCTGCAAAAAGGGAAATCCCGCCCGCCGGATCATGCTCGAGGCCCATGTGGACGAGCTGGGCTTCATGATTACAGAGCTGCTGCCGGGCGGATTCCTGCGGTTTTCTCCCGTCGGCTATTACAACACCCTCTGCCTGGAATGCCAGGACGTGGTCATTTATGGGAAAAAGGAGATCCCCGGCGTCATCTGCGCCCGGCCGGACAGAGCGCGGAGCGCGGACGAAATCGTCTGCCTGCACACGGATTGGCTCTATATAGACACCGGCTTTCCGGACGATACGCTGCGGGAGCTGGTGCAGCCCGGAGATGTCGCGGTGCTGCGCCGTGAGCCTGTCATGCTGGAGGGAGATGTTATGTGCGCCCGCGGATGGGACGATAAGGCGGGCGTAGCGGTCATGCTGGCCGCCGCGCAGGAGCTGGAAAAGCTGCCCCACACCAGTACGATCTACTATGCGGCGGCTGTGCAGGAGGAGGGGCCCGGGCTCGGCGGCCAGATCGCCACCTACCAAATCCATCCGGATATCGCGTTCGCCTTCGACGTGGGTCACGCCTGGGCGGAGGACCTTCCCAGAGACGAGACGCTATCCCTGGGAGGCGGCCCCGCAATCGCGGTGGGAGGCCGGTTCCATCCCCGCCTGGTGGACAAGCTCATCGCCGTCTGCCGGGAGCACCATATTCCGTACCAGCTGGAGCCGATACCCGCTGCCAGCGGCACAGATGCGGAGAGCATCCAGACCAATCGCGACGGCGTTCCGGTGCTGCTGATCTCCATCCCGCTTCGCTATATGCATACCGGGGTTGAGACGGGGAATCTGCGGGATATAGAGGCCATTGGCCGGGCGGTAGCCTGTATGATCTCGGAAATAGACCGGGAGGATTGGGGGAATCTGCTATGCTGCTAAAAGAGCTGTGCCAATGCAGCGGCGCGCCCGGCGGCGAGGAGGAGGTCCGCCGGTACATCGCCGGCGCCCTGGAGGATACCGGCTGTTCCCTCCAGACGGACGTCCTTGGCAACGTGCTTGTCCACCATCCCGGTCGTCCTGGGAAAAACAAGATCCTCTTCACCGCCCACATGGATGAGCCCGCGCTCATGATATATGATATCACGGCGTCCGGGGCCCTCCGCTTTAAGGCGGTCGGATCCCATATCCAGCCCGGCCAGATAGCCGGGCGGACCGTGCGGGTGGGAGAAGATGTGACGGGGGTGGTGGGATTCGCCCCCTATCACATGATGAAAATAACCAAGGAGCAGAAAACAGCCTCGGCCGTCCACCAGCACATCGACATCGGCGCTTCGGACCGGGCCGGTGCCTCCAGGCGGGTCAGGATCGGCGACTATGCGGTGGTAGACAGCGCCTTCGCCGACATGGGCGCGTGCTATAAGGGGAAGGCCATGGACAGCCGGATAGGCTGCTGCGCGCTCCTGGAGCTGCTCCGTCGCAGCCCGGACCGGGAATTCGACGTGGCATTCACCACCATGTACGAAGTGGGGCAGCAGGGGATGGAGGTGGCCGCCTATACCCAACGGCCCGATCTGGTGGTGTCGGTGAGCGCCATCGCTGCGGCCGATGTGCCTGGAAGTACCGAGGGGGAAGGGCGCGTGGAGCTGGGACAGGGCGTGTGCATCCCCCTGATCGATGCCGGCTTTGCCTACCGGCGGGATTGGGTGGAGGCGTGGGACCGGCTGGCGCTGGCCGCTGGAATCCCGCACCGCATGGTTCCGTATGCGCCGGACGCCGCCCCGGCGGGCTTTGCGTCCCTCTGCTGTGAGCAGGCCGGCGCGCTCTCCCTGCTTGTTCCCTGCCGCAGACCGTTCTCTCCGGCGGGCGTGGTGCGGAAGAGCGATCTCTGCGCGGTGGCGCAGATGCTGGATCTGGTTGTGGAGAAAGGTTGAGGAGGTAACCGCGATGGATCTGCAAGGCCTGATGGAGCTGTGTATGCGCCCCGCTCCGCTGGGGGATGAGGGCGCTGTCAGAGAGTGGATCTGCGGCAGAGTGGGGCCCGGGCTGGAAATCAGGACCGATCCCGCCGGAAGCCTGCTGATCCGTAAGCCCGGAAGGAAGCCGGGGCTTGCCCTTATGGCCGGCCTCTCCCAGCCGACGGTCCTTGTCACCGGACGGACATCGGAGGGCGCCTGGCGGCTGCAGCCGCTGGGGATCGGGGACCCTCTGGAGAAGCTGGAGAACTGGACGGTCTGTGACCGCCAGGGCGCTAGCGGCACCCTCTGCGTCCGGGAGGGACGGGTGCATTTGGAGAAGATGCGGAATATCCGGCTGGGCACCCGCCTGACCCGGATGCCCGATTGGTCGATCCAGGAGAAAGAGATCCGCTGCTGCAATCTGGCGGACCGGGTGGGCTGCTGGATCCTTATGGAGATCCTACAGGCGCTGCCTGACACGGAAGCTGAGATCTCCTGCATCTTCCTGGCACAGGAGGCATATGCCACCAAGGCGGCCGAGCTGGCGGCCAACGCGCTCGCGCCTGCCGTGGTGATTCGATTTGGTGCCGCTCCCGCGGAGGATGAGGCCAACACCGGCGCTCCGCTCCGCGCCGGCGGCGGTCCCGCCCTGGAATTGCGCGAGCGGTATGCGTCCACCGATGGCAGGCTGATGGATCTGCTGCGGGGGACCTGTGAAAAGGAGTGCATTCCGTACCAGTATGAGCTCCTGGGAAGGACGGTGACGGGGCTGTTCTGCGCACAGTACGGCCGTTGCGGCGTGGTCGTGGGGGGCGTAGACGTGCCGGAAAAGGAGGGGCGGATGCTGCTGTCCGATGTGGAGGGAGCGCGCGCCTTGGCGCTGGCGCTGGTGCGGGACGCGCAGGCGGTTCTGGCCCGGCTGGACTCCCTCCCCGCTGTGCGCCATATGCCGCAGAAGGAGATCAAGGGGGGAGAGCTATGAAGCGTGAGACGGTTTGGGGCGGTCCGCTGCCGCGGGCGCGCGTCCGCCTATACGTCAGGAAAATGTACCGCCTGCCTGTGTATCGCCTGCTGCTGATTGTGCTGGGGCTGCCTACTGCGGTGATGGTGGCGGTCAAGCACCTGTTTTTCTCCAATTTCACCGCATACGGCGCCATGAAACAGGAGCTGGAGGAGGAGTACAGGGCGTCCGGCCTCCTGGAGAAGCTGACGGAGCAGGCCATTCTGTCTGAACGGAACAAGGCCCGGTTCCTGAAGCGGGCGGACGCGGAGGAGCGGCTGATTGCCCGCGCCGGAAAGATTGCCCGCAGAAAATACGAGCAGGCGTTCCGCCAGGAGCTGGAGCTGCGGATGAAGCGGGAGGGCGTGCGTCCGCCCCATCTGATCGACACTTACCTGGAGTGGATTGACCACGGCCTGTTCTTCGCGGTGTCGGTTGTCACCTCGCTGCCCATGTACCTCCTGATCTGGATCTATTCCATGCCCTATGCGAAATACATCAGTGAGCGCCTTTTCATGATGGTGTTCGTCATGATCGGGGTCTTTGTGCTGGTATTCACGATTTTGTATCTGTCACCCATGGACCCTGCGCGGAACATTCTCGGGGCCAACGCCACACCGGAAAAGGTGGCGGAGTTTAAGCGGATGTATGGGCTTGACAAATCCTACCTGGCCCAGCTGTGGAATACGGGGAAGAAATTTCTGACCTTTGAGTTGGGAACCTCCTACGTGGGCAACGAGGATATCGCCGCCGCCCTGGGACGCCGGTTCCCCATTACCGTGCAGCTCTCCCTGGCGGCCATGCTGGTGTCAATTGCCATTGCCATCCCCTCTGGGATTATCTCCGCCATCAAGCAGTATTCTGCGTTTGACTACATCTTCATGCTGATCGCGCTGCTGGGACTGTCCATCCCCAACTTCTGGCTGGGGCTTATCCTGATTCTGAACTTCTCCATTCGCCTGGGCTTGCTACCGGCGATGTATGATGCCGCCAATCTGGCCACGCTGATCATGCCGGCCATTGTGCTGGGCACGGGGCTGTCCGCCTCGGTGGCCCGCATGACCCGATCGTCCATGCTGGAGGTGAAAAACTCGGATTATGTGTTGACCGCCAGGGCCAAGGGGCTCAGCGAGGGACGGGTGATCTCCCGGCATATTCTGGGCAACGCCATGATTCCCATTGTCACCGTAATCGGGCTGCAGTTTGGAGGGATCCTGGGGGGATCGGCGGCGACAGAAAAGGTATTTAATGTCAATGGATTGGGAAAGTATATCGTGGACAAGCAGTTTATCCCGGATATCCCTGTGGTGCTGGCCGGCGTGGTCTATGTAGCCATCGTCATCAGCGTGGTTAATCTCCTGGTGGATATTCTGTACGCTTTCCTGGATCCAAGAATTAAGTCCTCGCTGAAAAACTACTGATGCTTTTTCTTGAAAGAAAAAGTACCAAAAGAACGTATTCTCGCTGCCGGGGCACTGCGGTTCCCAGGTTTTCCCCACAGTGACGAGGGATACCGCTCATCGAGGATTGGTATGAGGAGCAAAACATGGATGATAACAGAAGAAAAACGGAATATCTGAAAAAGCTGGAGAGCAAAAAGCTGAAGCGTTCCCAGGAATACAAAACCCTGAGCTTCTCCATGGGCATATCGCTGATCTTCTCGCTGGTGTTCGCTTTCTTCGGATATAGCTTCATCACCGGGGAGATCCATGCTGTGCCGCTGCTCCTGGCCGCCGCGTTTCTGGCGGAAGGGCTTTTTCAGTGGTTGCTTCTGTCCAGGCTGCGGGCGCAGATCCTGCGGGCCGGGACGGTTTCAAGGGCGGTCCGGCTAAGCGGCATACTCCTTATCGCGTTCATCGCCACGGGGAATGTGTTCGCGGCGGCGGCCGGCTTCACCCTGATCAAGCGGTGGCGGCCGCTGGAGTACACAATGACGGTGTATGCCGCTATCACAACGGTCCTGGTCATGCTTGTGAGCGCGCTGAACCTGTTTAAGGACTATGTTTCCAACTACTTCCTGCCGGGGATGGCGCTGCTGGCCGCTCTCATTGTCCTGTATTTGCTGGCCCTGCTCTGCATTCACTGTTGGGAGCGGGAGGGTACGGTCAGCAAAAAACTGTTGCCGGTGGGGATCCTTCTCATTCTCACCGCGGCGACCGGCAATATATTCGCACTCCTGGCCGGGCTGCTGATTTTGTCCCACTATCGCCACCAGGGGCAGGAGCGCTCCATCGAATGGATTGACATTGTGGACCGCCTGTTCCGCAACAATATGGCGGTGGTGGGGATGCTGGTGGTCATTTTCCTGCTGTCCCTTTCCATCGCCAGCACGCTGACGTTTGATTACGGCATCGCCATTGACAATGACTACAGCGCGCTCCTACAGCCCATCTCCCTGGAATACCCCTTCGGAACCGACAACTACGGCCGCTGCGTCTTCACCCGCATTGTCTTCGGCGCGCGGATTTCGCTGATTGTGGGGTTGTGCGTCACCATTATCCCCACGGTGATTGGCGGGATCCTCGGCGCCGCCGCCGGGTACTTTGGAAATCGCACCGACAATACCATCATGCGGCTGTTGGATGTGCTTTACGCTGTCCCCGATATCCTGCTGGCCATCGCGATTATTGCGGCCTTTGGCGCGAACCTGGTGGATCTGGTCATCGCGCTCAGCATCGGTTCCGTGGCGGTCTACGCCAGAACCGTGCGGGCCACCGTCCTGGGACTTGCCAGCTCGGAGTTTGTGGAGGCCGCCCGGGCCAGCGGCGCCGGTGACTGGAATATCATCTTCCGCCATATCATTCCCAATTCCATGGCCCCTATTATTGTCCGGATGACAATGGGAATCGGAACTGCGGTCCTGTCCACCAGCAGCCTCAGTTATCTGGGCTTGGGGGTGGAGCCCTATATCCCCGAGTGGGGCAACATTCTGAAAATCGGGAGCCAGTATCTGGAGACGCAGCCCCATCTCGCGATTTTCCCGGGCCTGGCCATCATCATACTGGTACTTGCGTTCAACTTTTTCGGCGACGGACTGCGGGACGCGCTGGATCCAAAGCTGAAATGATAGGATTCGTCCAAACTGGTCACCGCGCGAAAGCCGCAGAAATGGCGGCGCCATGGCAGCGGGAAGAAAGTTCTTTTTGATCCTGGTCCTTCCAAGAACCAGGGTAGAGGGGAGCACAATATGGAACACGATTTGCTGGAAATCCGCGGCCTCCACGTCCACTATGTGACGGACACGGATGATGTGCAGGCGGTGAACGGCGTGGATTTGACGCTGAAAAGGGGGGAGGTGCTGGGACTCGTAGGGGAGACTGGTGCCGGCAAGACCACGGTGGCGCTGTCCATCATGCAGCTGATCCCCGACCCGCCGGGCATCATTCTGGGCGGAGAGATCCTGTTCAAGGGGAAAAATCTCATCTACAATTCCGATAAGGAGAACCAGGAGATGCGCGGCAACGGTATCTCTATGATCTTCCAGGATCCGATGACGGCGCTGAATCCCATCATGACCGTCGGGCAGCAGCTGGCCGAGGTGGTCGTGAAGCACAAAAAGCTGAGCAAAAAAGCGGCCCTGGAGGCCGCCGCCGAGATGCTGGAGCGGGTGGGCGTCACTCGGGACCGGCTGAACGACTATCCCCACCAGTTCTCCGGGGGCATGAAGCAGCGGGCTATCATCGCGATGGCACTCCTGTGCAGTCCGGAAATTTTGATTGCGGACGAGCCCACCACCGCGCTGGACGTGACGATTCAGGCCCAGGTCCTGGAGATCATCCGCCACCTGATCCGGGAGAACGATATGTCCATGATTCTGATCACCCACGACCTGGGCGTGGTGGCCGAAACCTGTGATCGGATTGCCATCATGTACGCCGGCAAGGTGGTCGAGTACGGATCCGTCCAGGATGTCTACACCCATCCCAAGCATCCCTATACCCAGGGACTTTTCGGATCCATCCCCAAAATGGATACGGAGGATGAGCGGCTCTCGCCAATCCCCGGCATGGCGCCGAACGCCACGGCGCTACCCAGCGGCTGCGCTTTCTACCCCAGGTGCGGGCACTGTCAGGACCGCTGCCGGGAGAGCGCCCCGGACATGAGGGGCACTGAACACCAGTACCGCTGCTGGCTGGACGCGGAGTAAACCTTTTCCTCGAAGGGAAACAGGGCAAAGAGCGGTTGCGTTCTGCGGCACCCGCGGCTTCACACGGCGCGGGGCCGCCGCAGGCGGCCCCGGGTAACGCGGTATGCTTTTTGTTGAAGAATCGTATAAGGAGGGAGCGACGTTGGAATCTTTGCTGACGGTCAGCCACCTGAAGAAGTATTTTGATGTCCCCGCCGGCCGGCTGCACGCTGTGGACGACGTCTCGTTTTCCATCCGGCGCGGCGAAACCCTGGGCGTGGTGGGGGAGAGCGGCTGCGGCAAGTCGACGCTGGGCCGAGTGCTGCTGGGGCTGTATCCGGCGACGGCGGGAGACATTATTTTCCAGGGGATGGATTTGAGCACCTTCTCCAAAAAGGACCTGATTCCGATCCGCCGCGAGATGCAAATTGTGTTTCAGGATCCGTACGCCTCTCTGGATCCCCGGCTCACGGTGGCGCAGATCATTGAAGAGCCGCTGCGGCTGCACCATGTGTGCCGTTCTACGGCGGAGCGGCGGGAGCGGGTGGAGGAGCTCATGGAGATGGTCGGCCTGTCGAAGCGGGCCTACAATCTCTATCCCCATGAGTTCGATGGAGGCCGGCGCCAGCGGATCGTCATCGCTCGCGCCCTGGCTGTTGGACCCAAATTCGTGGTGTGCGACGAACCCGTGTCCGCCCTTGATGTGTCCGTCCAGGCGCAGGTCCTGAACCTGATGATCGATTTGCAGGAGCGGCTAGGCCTCACCTATCTGTTCATCTCCCACGATCTCTCCGTGGTCAAGCACATCTCTGACGATGTGGTGGTGATGTACCTGGGGCAGGTGATCGAGAAGGCGGGAAAGCGGGATCTGTTCAAAACGCCCATGCACCCCTACACCATCGCGTTGCTGAGCGCAATCCCCTCCGTCAATATCCGGGAGAAGCGGCAGCGGATCATCCTCAAGGGGGAGCTGTCCTCCCCCATCGATCCCGGCGAAGGCTGCCGTTTTGCCAAAAGATGCCCTTTTGCCACGGAGGAGTGCTTCCAAACGACGCCCCTCTATCGTGAGCTGGAGCCGGAACATTTCGTGGCCTGCCACCGCGCCGAAGAGGTGCGCAGCGGCGCGCTGCAGTTCAAAAGCGTTTAGTACAGGTTTATGAATGTCCAAAGGCATTTATAAAAATAAAATGGAGGTAAGACCAAATGAAGAAGAAAATCGCGATGTTCCTATGTGTGGTCCTGGCCTTGGCGATGTTCTCCGGGTGCAACGTCAAAACCAAAAACGACACCCAGGGCGGCTCGGAAGGCGATGCCGGAGGGGCCTCCAAGCATGAGCCGATTCCCATTACCCTGCTGTCCCTGAGCTCCCTGGAGACGGAGACAAACGTCGTGCGGGATCAGCTGAAGAAGGCTGGCTTTGACGTGACGCTGAGCATTCAGCCCGACTACGGTAGCCTCTTTACCCAGGTGGATGCCAGAAACTACGACATTTACATGGGCACCATGAAGGTCCTGTCCGGTAACCCGGACTATGGTTGCCGCTCCATGTTCTACTCCACCGGCATTGACAACGACAGCAAGGTGGTTGATCCGGAGGTGGACCGGCTGATCGATCTGGGCGCCTCTCAGCTCCCCCAGGACTATGAGGA
>CANRHK010000027.1 GCA_947630395.1 uncultured Oscillospiraceae bacterium | reverse complement strand
CGGGCCCATGCACATGGGCAACGCCCGGGGCGGCGTGCTGGGGGACACCCTGGCCGCCGTGCTGGAGGCCAACGGCGCGGATGTGTGGCGGGAGTTCTACGTCAACGACTTCGGCAACCAGATCGCCAAATTCGCCATGTCCATCTACGCCCGCTGCATGCAGCTGACCGTGGGGGAGGACAACTACCCCTTCCCCGAGGACGGCTACCACGGCGACGACATCCGGGAGCTGGCGGAGGCGTTTCTGGCCCAGAGCGGCCCTTTCCCCGGCGACACCGATCCGGAGGCGTGGCGCACCGCCATGGCCGAGTTTGGTCTGGCCCGCAACATCCCCAAGATGAAGTCGGACTTGGCCAAGTACAAGATCCAGTACGACGAGTGGTTCTTTGAGTCCTCCCTCCACCAGAGCGGCTATGTGGCCGAAACGGTGGACAAGCTCACCCGGGCTGGCTGGACCTATGAGAAGGACGGGGCCCTGTGGCTGGCCACTGGCCGCATTCTGGAGGAGACCTACCGCCAGGCCGGAAAGAGCGAGAAGGAGATCGCCAAGCTGGATCTGAAGGACGACGTCCTCCGCCGGGCCAACGGCTTCTATACCTACTTCGCCGCCGACATCGCCTACCACCGCAACAAGTTTGAGAAGCGGGGCTTCGGCCGGGTCATCAACATCTGGGGCGCGGACCACCACGGCCACGTGGCCCGCCTCAAGGGCGCTATGGACGCTCTGGGCCTGGACGGCACCAACCGCCTGGACATCGTCCTCATGCAGCTGGTGAAGCTGCTGCGGGACGGCGAGGTGGTGCGCATGTCCAAGCGCACCGGCAAGGCCATCTCCCTGAGCGACCTGCTGGACGAGGTGCCGGTGGACGCAGCCCGCTGGTTCTTCAACGCCAAGCCGGACACCCAGATGGAATTCGACCTGGGGCTGGCCGTCCGGGAGGACAGCGAGAACCCCATCTACTATGTGGAGTACGCCCACGCCCGGATTTGCAGCCTCATTAGAAACCTGGCCGCCGAGGGGTACGCCGTCCCCGCCCTGGCGGACGTGGACCCGTCTCTGCTCTCCGGCGAGACCGAGCAGGCCCTTATCAAGCAGCTGGCCCTCTTCTGCGAGGAGCTGCGCCTGGCGGCCCGGGACTATGACCCCAGCCACCTAAACCGTTACCTGGTGGACCTGGCGGGCTGCTTCCACCGGTTCTACACCGCCTGCCGGATCAAGGGCGAGGAGGCCGCCGTGCTGAATGCCCGCCTCAAGCTGGCGGACGAGACGCGGCTTGTTCTGAAAAATGGCCTGGCCCTGCTGGGCGTGGACGCGCCGGAGAAAATGTAATCCCGGCTGGGAGTTTCCCCCTTATTGTGTCCTTCCATTAGGAGCCTCTGACAGCCTGAGGCGCCCGGACGATGTCCGGGCGCCTCTTCCTATTCGCAAGCGTCTATGCCATATAGTACTTGGTGACGCCGAACAGCCGGGCCAGCTGCAGCTTCACCGCCTGGCTCTCCGGGCTCTGGTACCACACGGTGGCGGTCTGGTAGCCGTTGGGGGCGTAGATGCAGTAGGCGCTCTCGTAGCGGTCGGAGTAGTGGGTGGTGACACCGGAGGAGGCGAGAATCTCCGCCATCTCCTCGGCGGTGATCCGCTCACTGCCCGCGATGCTGCCGCCGGAGACCACCGTCCGCACGCCGCCAGCATTGAGGCACAGCACCGCCTGGGACATATCCTGGCCGCCCTGTTTTAGGCTTCTCAGCGCGCCGTACAGCTCCAGGATAGGCTCCAGCGGGGTGATGGGCATGGCCGTGCCCTCCTTCGCCTTCGGCGTCTCCACGGTGACGCGGGCATAGCCGCTGCTGATGCGGCTGACCTGGGTGGACTGGGCATACAGCTTGTCATAGGTGCGAATCAGGACAGCGGCGGCCTGCTCCCGGGTAGCGTTTCCGTCGGGGTTAAAGCGCTTTGCCGACACCCCGGCGGCAATCCCCAGGTCGTAGGCCACGGCGATAAATCCCTTTCGCACCGCCACATCGGTGAAGGGGACGCTGTACTTCTCCTCCACCTGCCCGGCCAGGGAGGCGTAGCCCAGGCCCCGGATCAGGATCTCAAACATCTCCACCCGGGTGATGTTGTCGTTGGGGCGGAAGGTGGGACCTGCAGCGGTAACAGCCTGGTGGGCCAGGGCGGTCTCCACCGACTCGTAGTACCATGTTCCCACCTTCACGTCGGAGAAGGTGGCCTTGCCGGGCTTCACGGTCTTCCAGCCGAAGAACCGTACCAGGGCGGTGACAAATTCCGCCCTGGTGATGGACCGGCCCAGACCGAATTTGCTGCCGCTTACCCCCTTGAAGATACCGAGCTCCGTGGCCCGGGCGATGCTCTGGGCGGCCCAGTGTTTGGAGGGCACATCGCTGTATTTGCGGGTGCTGGCAGCCGCCGGCAGGGTCATCGCGCCCATCAGCAGCAGGGCCAGCAGCAGGGCATATATCCGTTTTTTCATAAAATATCCTCTTTTCTTCGTAAAGGTAGTCATATTATAACAGATTCCCGCCGTTCCGTCAATTTCGGAAACAGGGACTTCCTGTCGGGAGGCTTCTTTTTCCTGCGGACACATAGTGCATACGCCTTTCGGGCAGACTGGGATGAGAAATCGCGGATACGACAATTTGCCATAAATATCTCTTGACAGCACATAATTCCCGGATTAAAATAGGAATTGTAAGAGAGGAGGCGGTACCATGAAGATATCCGCCAAGAGCCGTTACGCCCTGCACCTGATGCTGGCGCTGGCCATGGAGGGGGAGGGCAACAACCTGTCCGTCAAATCCGTGGCGGAGAGCCACGGCATCAGCGAGAAGTACCTGGAGCAGATCATCCCCGTCCTGGTCCGCAGCGGCCTGGTTCGCAGCGTTCGAGGGGCCAAGGGGGGGTACCACCTGACCAAGGACCCGGAGGACTACACGGTGGGCCTGATTCTCCGCACCGTGGAGGGCAGCATCGCCCCGGTGTCCTGCCTGGACGATGAGGTGAACCAGTGCGCCCGGTGCCGGGAGTGCGTCACCCTGGACCTGTGGCAGCAGGTGGATATGGCCATCAGCAACGTGGTGGACCATGTGACCCTGGCCGATCTGGTGGACAAGCAGCGGCGCATCGACGCCCGCTGCGCCGCCCACAGCGGGTCAAAGGGAAACTGCTGAAAATTCCTATTGACATTTTGCTCCATTCGCCGTATCATAGTCCTCAAATGAAGTCCTATTTCCATATAGGGATTTAGGAGAACCGCCGGCCCACCCGCGCCGGGCAACAGAAAGAAGGAGTTTCCACCCATGTTTGTATACGCCGACAACGCGGCTACAACCGCCATCAGCCAGACCGCCGTCAACGCCATGCTGCCAGCCCTCCATGAGCTGTACGGCAACCCCAGCAGCCTCCACCGGAAGGGCCGGGAGGCCAACATGGCCCTCATCGGCGCCCGGGAGACCGTGGCCAAGTGCCTCAACGCCTCGCCCAAGGAGATCTATTTCACCAGCTGCGGCACCGAGTCCGACAACTGGGCCATCACCGAGGGGGCACGCCTGGGCGCCGCCGCCGGGAAGAAGCACATCATCTCCGACACCATTGAGCACCACGCGGTGCTCCACACCCTGGCCAAGCTGGAGAAGCAGGGCTTTGAGGTGACCTACCTGCCGGTCCACGAAAACGGCCTCGTCCGCCTGGAGGAACTGGAGGCCGCCATCCGGCCCGACACCTGTCTGGTCACCATCATGTTCTCCAACAACGAGATCGGCACCATTCAGCCCATCCGGGAGATCGGCGCCCTCTGCCGCAGCAAGGGGATCCTGTTCCACACCGACGCCGTCCAGGCGGTGGGCCATCTGCCCATCGACGTGGTGGCGGACAACATTGACATGCTGTCCCTCTCCGGCCACAAGTTCCACGCGCCCAAGGGCGTGGGGGCTCTGTACTGCAAGAAGTCCATTCGCCTGAAGAACTTCATTGAGGGCGGCGCCCAGGAGCGGGGCAAGCGGGGCGGCACCGAGGCCATCCCCTCCATCCTGGCCCTGGCCGCGGCCATGAAGGAGAGCTGCGACCACCTGGAGGAGAATATGGCCAAGGTCACGGCCATGCGGGATAAGCTGATCGCCGGCCTCAGCAAGATCCCCTACTCCCACTGCAACGGCGACCCGGACCACAAGGCCCCCGGCGTGGTCAGCTTCTGCTTCGAGGGCGTGGAGGGCGAGAGCCTGCTGCTGCGGCTGGATCTGGCGGGCATCTGCGCCAGCTCCGGCAGCGCCTGCACCAGCGGCTCCCTGGATCCCAGCCACGTGCTGCTGGCCCTGGGCCTGCCCCATGAGGTGGCCCACGGCTCCCTGCGCCTGAGCCTCTGTGAGTACAACACCATGGAGGAAGTGGACTACATCCTGGAGCAGGTGCCCCAGGTGGTGAAAACCCTGCGGCAGATGAGCCCCGTGTGGCTGCACATGCTGGAGAAGATGCCGGACCCCTACGCCAGCGAGGCCGAGTAAAGAACCGCTTACAAATTTATTGATACAGAAAGGAAGTCATCTACTATGGCTATGGAATACAGCGCAAAGGTGATGGAGCACTTCGCCCATCCCCACAATGTGGGCTCCATTGACGACGCCAACGGCATCGGCGAGGTGGGCAACGCCAAGTGCGGCGACATCATGCGGATGTACCTGAAAATCAACGGCGACGAGATCATCGAGGACGTGAAGTTCCAGACCTTCGGCTGCGCTTCCGCCATCGCCACCAGCTCCATCGCCACCGACCTCATCAAGGGCCAGCCCCTCTCCGAGGCGCTGAAGCTGACCAACCAGGCGGTGGTGGAGGCCCTGGACGGCCTTCCGGCGGTGAAGATCCACTGCTCCGTGCTGGCGGAGGAGGCCATCAAGGCCGCCATTAACGACTACTACAAGCGCAAGGGCGTCCACTGCGTGGTGGACGAGAGCTGCGGCTGCGCCCACGAGCATGACCACGCCGGCGAGGACGATGAGTGATCCTGCCTCGCGAAACATACTGTGAAAGAGGGGCCGCGCCCGGATTGGGCGCGGCCCCTCTTTTCCCGTTTTTCAGCCTCATTTCAGCTTAAATTCAGCCTTATTTCAGCTTGGAGGGGAATTCACAGAACATATTTGAAATGTTAAAATTATCGGTAAAATTTCTTCATACTTTTGACATAAAGACGCGGTATCTTATGAGCATCAAAGGGAAATACCAAACCAGGACGGCGATACTTACAAAGGAGGCTATGACCTATGTTTGAGAATAACGACAACAACAATAATTACGAGTACCACTACAGCTACCAGCCCCAGCAGCCCGAGACGCGGCCCTCCCCGTGGGAGGAGCCCAAGAAGCACAACAAGCGCTGGCCCAAGGTGGTGGCCGCCGTCCTCTGCGCGGCGCTGCTGCTGGGCGGCACCTTCGGCGCCGGATGGTTCCTCAGCGGCGGCCGGGACGGCTCCTCGGACAAGGAGGACACCACCCAGGTGATGGTCAGCGACCGGGAGCCCGTGGAGGTGCAGACCGTCAGCGTCACCGGCAGTCAGAAGCTCACCTTCCCTGAGATCTACGCCGCCAACGTGGACAGTTGCGTCAGCATCTACGTGGTCTCCTCCGCCGGGTATAACATCTTCGGCCAGCAGGTGGTGAACGCCAGCTCCGGTAGCGGCTTCGTCATTACCAAGGACGGCTACATTGTCACCAACTACCACGTCATCGAGGATGGCAGCACCGTACAGGTCAGCTTCAACGACGGCACCACCTATGACGCCCAGATCGTGGGCGGCGACGCGGACTACGACGTGGCCGTGCTGAAAATTGACCCCGGCGACAAGGAGCTGAAGCCCGTTGTCATCGACACCAGCGGCAGTCTTCTGGTGGGCGACGACATCATGACCATCGGCAATCCCTTGGGCGAACTGACCTTCTCCCTGTCTGACGGCCGCGTCTCCTGCCTGAACCGGGAGATCAACGTAGACGGCACCCCCTTCAACATGATTCAGATCTCCGCCCCCGTGAACCACGGCAACTCCGGAGGCCCCCTCTTCAACATCTACGGCGAGGTGGTGGGCATTGTCTCCGCCAAGTACGGCAACAGCTCCAGCGACTCCTCTGTGGAGGGCCTGGGTTTCGCCATTCCCATTGAGGACGTGATGGACCTGATTAAGGACATCATGGAGAACGGCCAGGTCACCAGCCACGCCTGGCTGGGCGTAGAGAACCGGCAGGCCAACAACGGGCAGAATCCTCAGTCTAACGTGGCGGGCGCCTATATTACCGGCGTCACCGCCGGCGGCCCCGCCGAGAAGGCGGGACTCAAGGCCGGCGATGTGATCACCATGCTGGGCACCACCCAGATCACCTCCTGGACCGATCTCCAGACCGCCGTGGGCAGCAAGAGCTTCAAGGCCGGGGATACCACCACTATCACCTATGTCCGGGACGGCAAGGTCTACACCGCCGAGGTCACCTTCGGCAGCACCACCGACATGCCGGAAGACGACAAGACCAGCGAGCAGCAGGACCAGCAGAACGTACAGCCGCAACCCAACAACGGCGGGACCTACTACGACGACAGTATGGAGAACTTCTTCAACCAGTTCTTCGGCAGCCGGTAATTTTCTCACATACTCCTCTTTCTCATTCTCTTTTCTCTCCTCTTTCTCAAAACCCCCAAGGGGGCGGAAAGCAATTGCTTTCCGCCCCCTTGGGGGTTTTCTGTGGCTTTTATTCCGAAAGCCTCACCCGCTTGGCGATCACCGCGCCGGCGGCGCCGATGGCCACCCCCGCCGCCGTTCCGGACACCAGCAGGGCCGGGAGATACCAGGCCAGCCGGGCCGTGCCCAGCACCGCCATGGCCACCAGGATCTGGCCGATATTGTGGCACACGCCCCCGGCGATGCTGACCCCCACCATGGAGAACCGGTCTGTGCGCTTCAGCAACGCCATGACGAGAAAGCTCAGCAACGCCCCCGCCAGGGAATAGGCGAAGCTGTAGGCGTTGCCGAAGGTCAGTGACACCAGCACCACCCGCACCAGGGAGATGGCGGCCGCATCCCGGGCGGACATGCGGTAGAGGGCGAAGATGACCACCAGATTGGTGAGCCCCAGCTTCATCCCGGGTGCTATGGTAGAGGCGGGCACTATGGCCTCCAGCCAGGAGAGCGCCATGGCCAGCGCCACCAGCAGGGCGTACCGCGCCACTTTTTTGCTCATATCCCGCCTCCTCACTGGGTAGCCGCGTCCACAGGCGGCGCCTCGCCGCCCACTACGCGGATGATCAGATGGTGGGGGAGGCAGACGATAGTCTCCCCCTGACGGGAGATGGCCCCGGTGCGGACGCAGGTGTGGTCGCCGCAGTCGGCCTCCGTCACCGCCGCCGCGCCCTCCGCGATGGTGAGGACGTTATAGCCGTTCTCCCCCTCCAGGGTCACGGTGCGCTCTTCCGAGAGGGGATAGAGGGCGATCTCCGCGCCGTCCCGCTCCACCGCCACCCAGGCCCCCTCCCCGCCGGGGCGGAGGAACAGGTACAGCACCGCCGCCGCCAGCAGGACGGCCAGGGCCAGCAGGATGTCGTATTTTCTTTTGTTTTTCGTGACCGCCGCCCCCTTTGCCTTTTATCATCACCATACTACCACAGATCACCGGTGGTCCGTCAAGCGGGAATTTCATCAGAGCGCGAAAAAAGAGCGCCGCCAAACGGTCAGGCGACGCTCCAGAGAGGGCTGCTATTGGAGATCCCTGCGCAGCAGATACTTCTCCATGGGCTTCATCCGGTAGAACAGGTAGAACAGGAACACGCTCAGGGCGATATTGGGCGCGGCCCAGGTGATGTTGTAGAGGAAGGAGTAGAACCAGGGCGTGGTCATGGTCATACCCATGAACGTATCTGGCATCCACTTGCCCCAGACGAACACACCCACGAGATAGCTGGAGAGAAATTGCAGTCCGCCGCCCAGGATGCTGCCCCAGATGGCGCTCCATTTCTTCCCCTTAAACACGCCCGCGCCGATGCCCAGCATGGCGAAGGCCAGGAAATAGTCGCAGATGATGGTGGTCCAGTCGATGGCATGGCTGTCCAGCCCCAGGATGTAGCTGAGCCCGCCGAAGACAAACCCGGCGATGCCGCCGAAGCCCGCACCGTAGCGGACGGCATAGAACACAATGGGCACCATGCTGACGTTCAGCAAGGACCCTCCGTTGGGCAGCTGGCCGGGCAGCATGTTCTTCACATAGTCCAGCACCAGGGCCAGGGCCACCATGATGGCCCCTTCGCAGATGGCTTTTGTTTTGTACCTCATGTTTCTTCCTCCTAAAATGTGCGGGAAGTGCTCGCGGGCCGCGGCAAAAGAAAAACACCGCATCCCCGCCGGGCGCGGGCATACGATGTCACAGAAGCTCCATCGATCGCATCCCTACGCCGGCATTACCCGGATCAGGTCTGAGGGATCGGACGGCACTACGTCGCATCTCAGCCGGCTTGCGCCGGCACCCCTTGGATCCGTCATAAATTTAGCAGAATAAACCCAACCTGTCAACGGTCTCGGCGGGAAAGACCGGCAAAAAAGTGCCGGGCCCTCACGGACCCGGCACTTTTTACTTGCAGGAGAGGGAATCAGCCCACACGCCTAGCGCCCTTGTAGTAGCGGCTGTAGTAGCTGTCGCTGAGGTTGCTGATGACGATGCCCCTGTGGGAGCCGGAGGAGGCGTGGATGAACTGGCCGCCGCCAATATAGAGGCCAACATGGGAGCAGGCCTTGCCACGGCTGATGGAGGGGTCGTTGAAAAAGACCAGAT
The DNA here is from genome assembly GCA_947630395.1 of uncultured Oscillospiraceae bacterium. Classification (GTDB taxonomy): domain Bacteria; phylum Bacillota; class Clostridia; order Oscillospirales; family Oscillospiraceae; genus Pelethomonas. The sequence goes on along the minus strand of CANRHK010000027.1, from coordinate 8,362 downwards.
CGCCGGGCTGCAGATTCGAACGGTCCACGGAGGTGCCGAGGCTGGCCCACTGGGAGCTGGCGGAGTGGGGCAGGCTGTAGCCGAACTGGCTGTAGATATACATGGTGAAGCCGGAGCAGTCAAAGCCCCTGGGGGAGGCGCCGCCGTAGACATAGGGCACGCCAAGATACTGCTTGGCCTTGCTGACGATGGACTGGCCGTTCCCGTTGCCGCCGCTTTCGCTTCCGTCATAAATGCGAACGTAGTCGCCGCTTATGTACCCGCTGAGGCCGTTGTAGCTGATGCCGTACCAGCCGTCCTTGACGGAAGTCAGATTCAGAATGGTGCCCGAATAGACCTTGGTCACCACGTCATAGCTGGTAGAGGGGCCGGAGCGGACGTTTACCGCGTCGCCGGTGACGATGCCCTGGGGATCCACCAGGGGCAGGCCGTCCACGCTCACGTAGTCGGCGCTGACATAGCCCTCCTTCCCGTTATAGACGGCCTTACACCAGCCGCTGTCCACCGACACCAGGGACACCTCGGTGTTCTCCGCCAGGGTGGCAATCACGCCGGAACTGGTGGAGGGCTGGGAGCGGAAGTTGACGTTGCTGCCGCTGATGACGCCGGTCTTGCCGGAGAGATCCTGGGCCGCTGCCCTCGTCTTCGCGGAGGCGGCGAACTGTACATAGTCGGAGGAGAGATAGCCGGTGCGGCCGTTGTACTCCACCTTATACCAGCCGTCCAGCTGCTCCAGAACGTCCACCTGAGCGCCCTTGTTCAGATAGGCCATGGTGCTGGAACTGGTGGAGGCGGCGCTGCGCATCCGCAGAGAGCTGCCGGTCACCGTGCCGGTGCCGATGCCGGCAGCGGCGGCGGTCATACAAAGGAACATGGCCGTCAGGACGGCCAGAGCACATACCTTGGTCCACAGTTTCTTCATTTGTTTGCTTTCTCCTATCTTTTGTATCCGGGGGGCTCACTTGCCCGCCAAAGCCCGATCCAGCCAGATGGCTGAGATGTCCATCGCCGCGTAGAGGCTGTCCTTCTCGCTTCGCTTCACCACGCGGTCCCGGCTCTTCAGTTCGGGGGCGGTGCGCTGGAGCTCCACGGAAACCTTGGTGGCCAGCTCCAGGTCCTTCTCCTTCCTGGTCTCCTTCACCTGCATGAAGATGATGTAGGGATCGGCCATAGAGCCGTAGTAAATCATGTTCCCTACACGCCGGAGGGGATGATTTTTATAGATCAGCCCTTCCTTTTTGTCTGCCATTGCGTCACTTCCTTTATCACCTATATCAGTTTGTCATCTTTGTAACCAAATTGTAACAGATTGTAGTTGTTCTGTCAACCGTTTCCGGGAAATTTCTTTTGGGAAATTTTCTCACCCCGCTTCCCATAGGGGAAAGGGGGCCGTGAAACGGCCTGAAACCGCGAAAAACGGAGGCCGTGGGGGCCTCCGTAAGGGAAAGCGGAACTTTTATTTGATATCGGGCACCACCGCGGCGGGACGCTGGTCCAGCTGTTCCGGCTCCTGAAGCACGCCCCGGAAGCAGCGCAGCACAGAGGCGTAGTAGAAGCCGTCCACAATGCGCTCGTCGGTGACAAAGGTGTAGTCGATATACCATCGGAGAACGCTCTTGCCGTCCTTGGTGATCTCCCGCTTCCGGTACTTCTTCCCCAGACACACGAAGACGGGGATGTTGCCGAAGTCGTAGAGGTGGTGGTAGATGGGCGGGATGCCCAGAGAGGCCATGGAGGTGATGAAGAGGGATCCGTGGAAGGGGCTCAGCTTCGTCAGCCACCGGGGCAGCAGGCCGAAGTAGTCCAGGGTCTTGAAAAACCACACCAGGAACTTCAGCACTAGGCCGGGGATCAGGTTGAGCACAACCGTGAGCACGTCAAAGTTGGTCTTGTCGGCGGGAGCGTCCTTGATGGCGTCCACCTGGGCTTGAATCTTGCGGTAGACCTCCGCGGCGGTGTCGTTGGGGGTCAGGTAGATCTTGATGACCGTCTCCGTGGAGTCCTTGTGCATCTCCGGCTTGACGGTGAGGGCGATCTCAATCTCCTCCCCCCGGCTGTAGATCCGCTGCCCGGAGAGGAAGCGGTTGACGCCGGGGTACTGGGCCACGCACCGGGCGTAGGCCGCCAGCACCACGTGCAGCATGCCGAAGCCCGTGAGGCCCTCCAGCCGCTTGCGGCGGATGTAGGCGTCCAGCCCGGAGCACTCCATAGTGTCCCGCAGATAGTTGGAGGAGGTGTTCCGGGTGACCATGATATAGGGGGACACGGCGTAGATGGGGGTGATGCCCCGGATCCGCCGGCCGTCGTTGCGGTCGCCCCAGGCGGGCACCCAGCCCTCGGTCTCCCGCCTCGCCATGGCGGCGGCCAGGAAATACAGGGCCGCGATGGTGGTCAGCACCGAGATCTCCGCCATCAGATACCACTGGGGGGTCCGGCCCTCCGCCAGAGGGGTGCTGTAGATCGTCAGATACATCTTCTGCCCGAAGTCCTCCACACAGATGTGGTAGGACAGGCCGGTGAGCATGAGGAACATAAAGATGTATTTCGTCAGCGCCCTGGTAACCGTCAAATAGTACACCGTCGCGATCACCACGTACAGCGTCCAGCGGAGGTAGCGGTGGAGGGGGAGAAGGACGCCGCCTTCACCGCGAAGAAGACAAGCCCCAGCAGCACCGGGAGGAAGGTCCGGTACAGCCTGTCCCCGGCGCAGAGGAACAGCATCAGCAGCAGCCACAGCCCCGCGCAGACGGGCAGCACCTCCTGAAGCCAGATCTCCCATGCGGAGGCGCGGACGCCGGCGTAATAGATCACGCGCAGAATGGCGGAGGCTGCCAGCAGCAGTGCGGAGAGGATGACGGCAATATTCAGTTTTGGAATGACATAGTACTTTTTCATACCAACAGTATACCGGCTTCCAAAATAAAATGCAAGCTTTTTCATAAATTGGACAGTTTTTGTATGATTGCCGCCGGGCCTCCCCACCGTCGTGCCGCCCATCCTCATGCCCTGGGCGTGCTGGGCGGCATTGGCCCGGAGCGGTCCCTGCAATGTCCCCAGCCCTCCGGAGGCATAAGCATTTTCATAAAAATTCCCCCGCCTGGCGGGGGGATTTCTATTCGCGAACTCAGCCGTCCATCCGGACGGGGTCCAGCAGGTAGACGCTGTTGGCGGTCTCCACGCGGATACGGCCGGTCTCCTTGTCCTTGTCCCAGGCCTGCACCACGCTGGTGCGGATATAGCGGTCACAGGGCTCGCCCCGCCTGTCGTAGCGGCAGTGGAACAGCACGCAGCCCTCGTCCATTTTGGCCTCGCCGATACAGCCCTTGTTGGTCAGGGATTGCTCGTCAGCCTTGGCCACGCCCTCCCTGTCGGTAATGCGCAGAATCTGATACATGGAAATCCTCTCCTCTCCCCCACCCGAACGGGGGATATTCATTGGATATATTATAGGCACCATGGCTGATCTTGTCAACCGTCCGCGCCTCCTACAGCCGGAACACCACGCCCACCACGGCGGCAATGCCGATGAACACAATGGGGTGGAGCTTCTTCAGTTTCTTGTGCTGGAGGCACAGGAACACCGCCGCCGCCAGAATAACGGACGGCCAGTAGAACAGCTGGTATTTGGCGTCCTGCTGCTCCGGCGCCAGGACCTTGTGGAACATGAGCACACTTTTGGCCACGCTGAGCCCCGCCGCGGCGATCAGCGCCGTGGAGGCGGGCCGAAGGCCGTGGAACACCGCGTCCACGGTCTTGGACTGCCGGAATTTCTGCAAAAAGCCGGCGATAATCAGGATGACAATGATGGACGGCGTAATGAGGCCCAGGGTGGCGATGACCGCCCCGGGCAGCCCGCCGGTGTGGAAGCCCACGTAGGTGGCCATGTTCACGCCCATGGGGCCGGGGGTGGACTCGGACACGGCGATCATGGTGGTCAGGTCGGCGTCGGTGAACCAGCCGGTGGCGGCGCCCATGTTCTGGAGAAAGGGGATGGTGGCCAGCCCGCCGCCTACGGCGAAGAGGCCGGTCTTGAAAAACTCATAGAAAAGCCGCAGATAGGCCGTCATCTCTCCTCCCCTCCCTTCTCACGGGACGGGTTCCACAGGAAAAAGCCCGCCAGCCCCGCGCAGACCACAAACACCACCGGGGACAGCGCCGTATCCAAGGCCCTGCCCCACCACTGGTCTGCGGGGAAGGAGACAAAGTTGCCCACACAGGCCAGAGCCAGCACGATGAGGAAAATCACCACGCTGGGCCGGTTTTTCAGGGTGGTCTTCCCCAGCTTCAGCACGCTGGAGGCGATAAGGGCCACCACGCAGGCGTTGACACCCGCCAGGGCGTGCTGCACACAGGCGATCTGGGCGAAGTTGGAGATGAACGCGGCGATGATGGTAATGATGATGATGGAGGGAAACACCACCCCCAGGGTGGCAATCACGCCGCCCAGCTTCCCCTTGTACTTGTGGCCGATGAAGGTCGCGGTGTTCACGGCGATGATGCCGGGGGTACACTGGCCGATGGCGTAGTCGGTGAGCTCCTCGTCGGTGGCCCACTTCTTCTTCTCCACCACCTCCCGCTGGAGGATGGGCAGCATGGCGTAGCCGCCGCCGAAGGTAATCGCCCCCATCTTGGCAAAGGTGAGGAACAGGTCCAGATACACGGGCATAGAAACGCTCCTTTATGTTAGTCTGTATAGCCGTACAGCCCCCGGACGGAGACCTCGCCGGTGCGGACGGTGGTGACGGTGCCGTCCTCCAGGCGGACAACCAGGCCGAACTGGCTGTCAATGTTCAGGGCCTCGCCCCTGGTTTGGCCCTCCGTCCACAGCAGCCGCACCGGCTTCCCCAGGGTGACGCAGCGGCGGCGGTACTCCTCCACCCAATCCGTGACATCGCCGCCCAGGGCGTCGGAGAGGCGGCAGAACTCCTCCACCATGGCGGCGGCCAGGGCGGGCCGGGAGGCGGGATACCCCTCCTGGGCCAGGGAGGTAGCCATCTGGGACAGCTCGGGGCCGAAGTCCTCCGCCGTCTGGTTCACGTTGACCCCCGCGCCGATGACCAGGGACTCCGCCAGGCCAGTCTCCGCCTCCAGGGACAGCTCCGTCAGGATGCCGCAGACCTTTCTGCCGTTCAGCACCGGGTCGTTGGTCCACTTGATGTCCGCCTGTGCGCCGCTGGCGCGCTCAATAGCCCGGCACACCGCCACGGCGGCCATGCCGGTGACCCCCAGCAGGGCCTCCGGCGGCAGTTTGGGCCGCAGCAGCACGGAGAGGTACACCCCCTTGCCCGCCGGGGACTGGAAGGATCGGGTCATGCGGCCCCTGCCGGCGGTCTGCCGCTCGGCCACCGCCACGGTGCCATGGGGGGCGCCCCGGAGGGCCTCCCGCTTCAGATAGGAGTTGGTGGAGTCAATTTCCTCCAGGCACCGCAGATCCGGGCAGTCCACGCGCAGATACCGCCGGATCTCCCGCTCCACCATGGCGTCCGGCGCGGACAGCAGGCGGTAGCCCAGGCCCGTGCGGGCCTCCACCACATAGCCGTCTTTCCGCAGGGCCTCGATGGCCTTCCACACCGCCGCCCGGCTGATGCCCAGGCGCCGGCTCAACTCCTGGCCGGAGCAGAACCGGTCCTGCGCCTCCCGCAGCAGCGTATACACGCGCTCCTTGTTCATAGACTCCTCCCGCTTCTTTTTCTTGAAAGAAAAAGAAGCCAAAAAGAACTTTTATCGCGGGACTTCCCACTCTTCTCCACCGGGTCTGGCGGCCCGGTGACGGCGGCGCGCGGCCCGGAGGACGGAACCCGCCGCTGTTGGGTAGTATACCATCTTCTGCCGGCTTTGTAAACCGTGAAATGGCGGCCGTATCTTTCAGGGTGATTTTTCTTTTCTTCCTATTTACTTATCTCTTTCCCCTTCCAAAAGACAAAACAACACCAGTCAAAGCCTTGCCTCTGATCGCCTTTTCGCTGTGTCTTGGGAGGTATCCTGGAAACAATTCATCGCAACATGGGAAGAATTTAGTTGCTATCCGGGACAGACTATGGTATACTGACTATGTTGGAAAGCAAAAAAATAGATTTTGGAGGTTTTGATATGGATTGGCTAATGCAAATATTCTTTTTCGGTCTGGTTGCGCTGGTTTTCTTCCTCGGTTCTGAGCTTTACAACAGCCTGAAAAAGTATTATCTAGGGTTGATTTTCGCTATTTTCGAGTTGGCTTCGGCTGTGGCAGCCACATATCCTTGGGTAGTGGCTTTAAAGGAAAGCGGCAAAGGCGATTGGTTCCTGATGGGCATTCTTGGCTATCCGCCGATTGGGTTGATCTTCTGGGCCATGTTCGTGGTCGGTGTGATGTGCGTCGTGAAAAATATGAGAGGACTTGTCCAAAAAAGAAGACCCGCTGACGCCGCCGCCCAAGCCTGAAAGTCTATCTGAAAAAGCACCTGGAAACGGGTGCTTTTTTGCTGCCCATTTTCAGTTTTTAGCAGGCATAATACTTTTTCTTTCAAGAAAAAGTATCACTTCCAGTCTCAATATCTAAAAATAAAGAGTGGTACACTACCTTTGCTGATAGCATACCACTCTTTTAGCGCCCTAAAAGTTCTTAAAAGAACTTAATTTTATCAATCTTCTTCACTTTTAGGCCGTCTTGGATGTTTTATAGCGGCCTGGGCGGCGGCCAGACGGGCGATGGGCACCCGGAAGGGGGAGCAGCTGACGTAGGTCAGGCCCACGTTGTGGCAGAACTCCACAGTGGAGGGGTCGCCGCCCTGCTCGCCGCAGATGCCCAGCTTGATGTTGGGGCGGGTCTGCTTGCCCAGCTGGCAGGCCATCTTGACGAGGCGTCCTACGCCCACCTGGTCCAGACGGGAGAAGGGGTCGGACTCGTAGATCTTCCTGTCGTAATAGCTGGCCAAGAACTTGCCGGCGTCGTCACGGGAGAAGCCGAAGGTCATCTGGGTCAGGTCGTTCGTGCCGAAGGAGAAGAACTCGGCCTCCTTGGCGATATCGTCGGCGGTGAGGGCCGCCCGGGGGATCTCGATCATCGTGCCCACCTTGTAGGTCATGTCGCTGCCGGCCTCACGGATGAGCTCCTTGGCCACTCTATCGATGGTCTGCTTGACGAAGGCCAGCTCACGGGCCTCGCCAACCAGGGGGACCATAATCTCCGGGGTGATCTTCCAGGCGGGGCGGCGGGCCCGGACGGCCAGGGCCGCCTTGATGATGGCGGTGGTCTGCATGGCCGCGATCTCCGGGAAGGTGACGTCCAGGCGGCAGCCGCGGTGGCCCATCATGGGGTTGAACTCGTGGAGGCTGGTGATGGTCTCCCGCAGGCGCTCCTCGCTGATGTTCATTTCCTTGGCCAGGGCCTTGATGTCCTCGTCCTCGGTGGGCAGGAACTCGTGCAGAGGCGGATCCAGCAGTCGGATGGTGACGGGACGGCCCATCATGGCTTCGTAGATCTCCTCGAAGTCCTTCTGCTGCATGGGTTCAATCTTGGCAAGGGCCCGCTCCCGCTGCTCGGCGGTCTCGGAGACGATCATCTCGCGGATGGCGGCGATGCGGTCGCTGTCAAAGAACATGTGCTCGGTGCGGCACAGGCCGATGCCCTCGGCGCCGAAGTTCTTGGCCTGCCGGGCGTCCTTGGGGGTGTCGGCGTTGGTGCGGACCTTCAGGTCACGGAACTGGTCTGCCCAGGCCATGATGCGGCCGAACTCGCCGCTGATCTCGGCCTCGGCGGTGTGCAGGCGCTCACCGTAGATGTTGCCGGTGGAGCCGTCCAGGCTGATCCAGTCGCCCTCGTGGAAGGTCTGACCGCCCAGGGTGAAGGTCTTGTTGGCCTCGTCGATGGAGATGGCGCCACAGCCGGACACGCAGCAGGTGCCCATGCCGCGGGCCACCACGGCCGCGTGGCTGGTCATGCCGCCCCGGACGGTGAGGATGCCGCGGGCGAAATGCATGCCCTCAATGTCCTCGGGGCTGGTCTCCAGGCGCACCAGGATGACCTTGTGGCCCTTGTCCACCCACTCCACCACGTCGTCGGCAGTGAACACCACCTGGCCGGCGGCGGCGCCGGGGGAGGCGGCCAGGCCCTGGCCGATGGGGGCCACCCGCTCCAGCTCGGACTTGGGGAAGGTGGGGTGCAGGAGGGCGTCCAGGCTCTTGGGCTCGATCATGCACACGGCCTCTTCCTCGGTGATCATGCCCTCGTCCACCAGGTCGCAGGCGATCTTCAGGGCGGCGGCGGCGGTGCGCTTGCCGTTGCGGGTCTGGAGCATGAACAGCTTCTTATTCTCAATGGTAAACTCCATGTCCTGCATATCGCGGTAGTGGTACATGGAGTTTACCATTGAGAATAAGAAGC
>CANRHK010000026.1 GCA_947630395.1 uncultured Oscillospiraceae bacterium | reverse complement strand
GATTTTGCCTGCAGCAAAATGCTTGTACGGTGGATTCCCGCCGTATCCCGGCCCGGGGTGGACGAATCTGACATTAAAGCTTAATCTCAATCTCCACGCCGGCGGGAAGCTCCAGACTCATGAGGGCCTCCACGGTCTTGGGGGTGGAGTTGGTGATGTCGATAAGGCGCTTGTGGGTGCGGCGCTCGAACTGCTCACGGCTGTCCTTGTCTTTGTGGACGGCCCGCAGGATGGTCACAACCTCCTTCTTGGTGGGCAGGGGGATGGGGCCGGAGACGGTGGCGCCGGTGCGCTTGGCGGTCTCGACAATCTTGTAGGCGGACTGGTCGATAACCTGGTGGTCATAGGCCTTCAGACGGATGCGGATCATTTCCTTAGCCATTGGTTTGTTCCTCCCTAAATTTGTACAAAGTAGTTTTCTCTGTCCCTTACTCTGTACGGCGAGAAAGTTTTTCTTCCCACTCAACCGTGCGTATCATTCCGGCTCATAGAAAATACCGGCACGAATGGCCGGTACCTGCCCATGGCACGGCGATCTACGCCGTGGAAAGGCCCTTCTCAGCCGCCCGATCATCGGACATACTCCGCGAAAGTTACCGGCCCGGGGCCGCAATCTCCCGCATCATCGCAGGCGCTTCCCGCGGGGCATGGCAAACCCCGCACAAGCCTCCCTATCATAACGCATACACATCGGAATGTCAAGCACTTTTTCTCTGTTTTTCATAAAATTTTCAAAAAAAGTTTGTAGGCTTCGTAGAATCGCCTTTCAGGCCCCAAAAAGGAGCGGGACGGCCGCCCCGCTCCTCTTTCCGGATCTGTTTTCTCTTATATTAATAAGTTAATAAGGAATCATCGCGATATCCATGTCCACGCTCCCGGAAATCCCGGGCACCTTGCCGCCGCTGCTGTACTGCCAAATGCGGTAGTTGTAATACATGCTGGGCTGATTGGAACTGGTGTACTGGGCGAACCACAGGTCGTAGTTTGTGAGCCTGCTCAGATCCAGCCGGTTGTAGGCCACATCCAGCCCCACGTAGATCATGGGCGTATAACCGCCGGCCCGGATGGCCTCGCAGAAGGCGATGGCGCAGTCGGTAGCGGTGCTGGTCGCGTTGGTCAGGCCCGCGTTGCGGGCGGAGGAGTTGTGGACTTCCCAGTCGTAGACCACCGGGTAGTCCAGCTTGGTCCCCTTCAGCCGCGTCAGAATGTATCGGGCCTCCTCCCTGGCCTCCTCGGGGGTGATGGCCGTGGAGTAGAAGTACACGCCCACCTTCAGCCCCGCCGCCTTGGCGCCGGCCAGGTTCTTCTCATAGTTGGCGTCGTCGTAGATGCCGCCATTGTCCGTACCGTAGTAGCGGCCGCCGATTTTGATGAAGGCAAAGTCCACCATGCCGGAACCCGCCACCTTCTGCCAGTCGATATCCCCCTGGTGCCGGGAGACGTCGATGCCCGCCGAGGTTTTGTAGTCCGGATCCAGGTAGTACATGGTGCTGCCGCTTCTGAGGAACAGATAGGGGTCATAGGGGGCCTTGGGAACATTGGGCAGCACGGGAATCTTCTTCCCATAGTACTCAATGTATCCGGACTTGGAGGGGTCGTTCTCCGTGGTGGTGCCCTTCCAGCGGCTGAGCCGGACAATCACTGCGGAGATCTCACCGCGGCTGATGGGGTCGTTGGGCATAAAGGTGCGGCATCCCTCCTTGACATAGCCCTCAAAGATGCCCTCCTCGAAGACGGTGCGCACATAGCCGTCGTCCACGTCGGTGAAGGGGGACTCGCCCTCTCTGGGGCCAAGTCCCATAGCGAGGGCGGCAATCCGCGCAATGGAGAGCCGGTCAATGGGGGCGTCCAGATCCTTGAACTCCCCGGCGCTCACGCACCCTTCCTCCACCGCCAAGGCCAGATAGCTGGAGGCCCAGTGGCCGGTCCCGTTGCCCGGGTCCTTCCGCCCCGTGGCCAGCAGGATCAGCTTCAGCCCCTCGCCCACGGTCAGATCGTTTTCAGCACGAAAGGTCTTATCCAGGTAGCCGCCCAGAATATTCTTCGCGCTGATCTCCCGGACATAGGTATAGTACCAGTGGCTCTCGTTCACATCGGTGTAGGGGTTGACCCAGCCGGAGTAGTCAGGCTCGGTGGACCAGAGGGCGGTGACCGTCACAGGGCTCTGGGCAATCTGATCCGCCTTCAGCTGCGTGCCCGTGGAGGTAAACCAGCCCTGGAAGTAGTAATTGTTGCGGGTGGGCGTGGGAAGCGTGCCGTAAGCGCTCCCCACGGGGTAGAAGAAAATGCTGCTGGGCGACACAGTGCCGCCGTTGGCGTTATAGTCCACATATGTATACTTGAGGTGGCCGGTGTTTTGATAATCCCCATAGAGGAACAGGCACGCCTCCCGCAGGCGGCGGTTCACCAGCCCTTTACCACCTGACCGCTGGCGCTGTCATGGCACCAGGTGCCAAAGGCGCTGATGACATCCAGCTCCGAGTACTTGCTGATGCCGTCGGTCAGGTAATTGTAGAGCCGGTAGCCGGCGTTGGCCTTGATCCACTGGTCCCCCATATTATAGGTGAGGCTCACCAGGGCGTCGAACTGCTGTTGATTGAGGTCGATGTTCTGGGAGACGATAAGCTTGTTCACAATCGCCTCCTTCTCCGCCACCACGCTGCGCATCATCTGGTCGGCAAAAGTCTCGTCGATGCCCTCGGGGTAGTCGTACTGCCCGCACGCCACGCCGTAGCCGATGTACCACTTTCCGTTGTCCTCGTAGGCCATGGAGCGGTAGCCCTCGAAGTCCTTGATGAGCGCGATGCCCTCCTCGCTGGTGGTGAAGGTATTGGCCGCCAGCACCGCCGGCGGCATGGCCAACACCAGGACAAGCAGGAGGCACAGCCCCGCCTGGAGGCGGCGTTTGATGGTTTTTTTCATGTTCATAGGCTTTCTCACTTTCTCGGACCGCTTGGGGGTGCGGATGATTTCGACAGCAGTTTACCATAATCACCAAAAAAAGGGAAGCGGAGCCGGGCGCTTGTTACAAACTTGTAATAAAGGAGGGGGCTCCTCCCCGGAGAAGCCCCCTCCAAGCGCTGCCGCCGATCCCCGGGCCGGGGCGGGGACCTACCGGACCTCCACCTCCCCGCTTCCGGTGACAATGGAGGCAGTTACCTTCACGATCTCCTCCGCCGGGAGTCCCTCGGTCACAATTTCGTACTCCACGCCGTCCAGGGTAAACTCCGCCGTGTACAGGTCAAAGTATCCCGCCGGCTCGTGGGTATCCGGGTCATAGGGCCCATGATCCATCTGCCGGTAGCCGAAGGTCACGGCGGCGCCGGCGATATCGGTCAGGCGCACCTCGTCCTCCGGCAGGAGGTAGAGGCAGTCCGTCACAAGCCCCAGGCGGCTGCACCGCACGCTGACCGTCTTTCCCCCCAGGGCCCCGCTGACCGCGCCGCTGTCGGGGTAGAATTCCGTGGCGTACTCGCGGCCCACTTGGTCCACACACATAAAACCGTCGCTCTTGTTGGTGTACACCAGCCAGGTTTCGTCCGGGTCCGCCGCCGCCGGACAGGATAACCCCTCCGGCACGTAGGCTGGGAAGGGGTCCCGGCCGTAGTAGGCCCTCACGTCCTCCTTCGTCCACCGCGCCTCGCTGTACTTCTCCGGGTCCAACCAGATACGGCAGGCGTCCGGCTGCGCCCCCAGTTCGTTCACCGCCACGGTGCCCATGTCGATGACCAACGCCCCGGTCTGGGGCGGAGCCGCATCGTCCGGCGTGTCCACTCCGCTGTCCGACACAGGGGGCTCTCCCCCGTCCGGCGGCAGGACCACGCCGCTGTCCCGGCCCGGCAGCAGGGTCAGCGCCGCCAGCACCACCGCCAGACAGGCCGCGGCGGCCACAAGGCCTCTCCAGGGCCACAGGCGCACCGCCTTGGGGCCGGCTGCCTCCTCCACATACTCGTCATTCACATAGCCGAAGCCCTTCAGCAGTTCTTTTCCGTTCATACCTCGATGTCCTCCTTATTTAAATAGGTTCTCAGCTTCTCCCGGGTGCGATACAGCCGGGACTTGACGCCCCCGGCGGTGAGGCCGTACCGCCCCGCCAGCTCCCGGATGGTGTCCCCGTACCAGTACCGGCGGAGGAACATGACCCGCTCCTCCCTGTCCAGGCCCGCCAGGAAGCCGTCCAGCAGCTGCCCCAGCTCCCAGCCCTCCATCGTCCGCTCCGCCAGCCGGTCCGGCACGCAGGCCGCCAACTCCTCGGTGAGGGCCACCGCCTCCCCCCGCCGCTTCTGGGCCCCGGCCCGGTCCAGCCGGTCAAAGGCCAAATAGCGGCAGATCTTGGCAAGGTAGGCAAAGAGCCTCTCCGGCCGCTGAGGCGGGATGGTCTCCCAGGCCTTCAGGCAGGCGTCGGCCGCGCACTCCTCCGCGTCTTCCTTCCGGCGGAGGATGCCCAGGGCCAGCCGCCGCAGCTTCCCGCCGTAGGCCGCCTCCGTCTCCCGGAGGGCGCTCTCGTCCCTGGCCCAGAAGAGGGCCACAATCTCTTCGTCCCTCACCGCTTCGCCTCCTTGTTCTATCGGATGCATCCACCCCTATAGAGGGAAAAAGGGTCAAAAAGGTTTCACCCTTGACAAAAAAATTTTTTCCTCTCCGTGCCGAGGCGGAAAAGGCGGGGGCTTCATCCATACCGCCGTCATCTCCGGGGAAATGGCCTGCTGCCCGCCTGGCCGGGGCCACAACATAGCGGTCTCACTCCTCCCCCGCCGGGCCGGGAAAAAACAAGTACATTTTCTGAAATTTTTCTCCCTGACTACTTGTCATATGGAAAGAAATAGGGTAAACTGTTCTGGACTGCTTGCCCCCTCCGGGGGCTCGGCAAAAGGAGGTTTCTCTCTTGAAAACCGCTATCGTCACCGACAGCAACAGCGGTATCTTCCCCGCGGAAGCGGAGCAATGGGGGATCTATGTGGTCTCCATGCCCATCATTGTGGACGGCACCACCCTCTACGAGGGGGTGGACCTGTTCCCCGACTCCTTCTACCGGGATTTGAGGGCTCATGTCCACGCCAGCATCACCACATCCCAGCCCGCCCCGGAGGACGTCATCGACGTGTGGGAGCAGGCCCTCGCCGGCCATGACGAGCTGGTCTACATCCCCATGTCCAGCGGCCTCAGCTCCTCCTGCCAGACCGCCGCCGCCCTGGCCGCCGACTTTGGGGGCCGCGTGGTGGTGGCGGACAACCACCAGATCTCCGTGCCCCAGAAGAACGCCGTCCGGGACGCCCTGGCCCTGGCCCATGCGGGCTATTCCGCCCGGGCCATCAAAGAAAAGCTGGAGCGGGCCGGAGGGGACACCCTGATCTTCATCGGCGTGGATACCCTGGAGTACCTCCGCAGGGGCGGCCGCGTCACCGCCGCCGCGGCGGCGGTGGGCTCCCTGATGGGCATCAAGCCCCTGCTGGTCATCCGGGGGGAGAAGCTGGACGTCCACGCCAAGGTCCGGGGCGTGAAGCACTGCAAAGCCGCCCTCATGGATGTCATGCAGCGGAGCGTGGCGGAGTACCGCGCCAGGGGCATCCCCATCCGGGTGGACGCCTCCGGCAGTTTTGACAGCAAGTCCGAGGAGGAGTCCTGGATCGCCGCCTGCCGTCAGGCCTTCCCCGGCGAACCCATTCAGTATGACCCCCTGTCCCTCTCCATCGGGGCCCACACCGGCCCCGGCGCTTTCGGCATGGGTATCAGCCGGATCATCCGGCCGTAAAACGGAATAGCGGCAGAGAGGACCCCGGGCGAAAGCCCGGGGTCCTCTCTGCCCCTGTTGTCTACACCTCCCGCCGGACGGCGGTGAACTTCTCCACCATCCGATCCGGGTAGTAGGATTCCTTGGATTTCCGCAGACCCTCCATGCCCATGTCGTCCTCCCGGTTCAGCCATTTGAGGCCGGGCACGCGCTCCCGCAGCCATCGGGCGAACTCCCGGTAGATCATGGGGTAGGCCCCCTGGATCTCGCTGAACGCCTTCTCAAAGTGGAGGTCAAAGGTGTCGCTTCCGATGTGGCTGCCCATGGTGAAGGCCACCACCTTTCCCTCCGATCGGATCAGGATGCCCACCAGCCCAAGCTCCCGGAAGTTGCCCAGCCCCAGGGACATGGCGTGGCGCTCGTTGAGGAGGGTTTCCTCCTCCTGGTCCGCCGTCTCCGCGTCAGGCCGGTAGCGGCGGTTCCACTCCAGATCCATCTCCGCGCAGTCCGCCAGGTTGTCCTCCGTGATCTCCTCCACCGTCCAGTCCGGGCAGGCGTCCTCAAACCGGCGGATGTGGTTCCGCTTGCCGTGGAGCTTCTTTCCCGGCAGGTCCGCCATCCGGTTCACGTCGTAGAGGTAGTCCCAGCCGTCCCTGTCCGGCGTGATCTCATACTGTCCGGGCCGCAGCGTCTCCAACTCTCGGACCTGCTCCCCGGTCATGCACACAAAGCGGCAGGTCTCTCCCCGCTCCGCGGCGTCGGCCTCCACCGCCGATAGCACCGGCTCCAGGGGACCCGTGCCGGCGGGGAACAGGTAAGCATGGCCCATGCTGCCCCACAGCCGCTCCAGGAAGTAGTTGTCCATCCTGGCGATCTGCTGCCGGAAGGCCCTGCTCCACATGTACACCGTGCCGAAGCTGTACTCGCATCCCCGGTTGCCGGAGGCCCGGAACAGCTCCTCCACCCACAGCCTGTCTGTCAGCTGCGGGTCTCGAAATGTGATCATATTGTATCTTCTCCCCGTTATCTTCCGATTCCTCCGCGCTGTCTTCTCCTATGGATTCCGTCAGCCCTCTGTCTCCACCGCGCCGCCCCGGACGTAGTACCGCATACCGCCGCCGGGCAGGGCCTCCTCCGCGCCGAAGGGCCTGTTGTGCTCCATGGGCCGGAAGCGGCCCCCCACCACCAGCCTGTCGCCGGCCTCCATGCGGAGGTAGCAGTCAAAGCCCAGAAAGGCCCTGAGAATCCGATCCACCTCCTCCGGCAGCGTGTCGGGGGTGATGGTGCGGTCGGCCTCCGTGGGCTCCTGCCAATACTCCCCCTCCCCCTGGGGCCGGGCGGCAGCCCAGTAGCCGGGAAGGTCGGTCATGACCTGGCGGCAGAGCTTGGCCCCCACGCGGCGGATCTGCGCCGTCATGGTCTCCAGGGTGTCCTCCGGCCCCACCGGGAAGGCCTCCTGGAGGAGGATATCCCCCACGTCCAGCTCCGGCTCCATCCGGTGGAGGGTGACGCCGCTGACGTCCAAACCCCGCAGAATGACGACGGGCATGGGCCAGGCCCCCCTCCCCACCGGCAGCAGGGCCGGGTGGACGTTGACGATGGGGATGGAGTGGTCCACCGGCACCTTGTAGATGTACCCGGCGCAGAAGATGGCTTGGCACCCGGCGTCTTTCAGCCGGTGGATCTCCTCCAGGGTAATCCGCTTCTCCGTGAAGGGGATGCCCCGCGCCTCCGCGAAGGCCCTCACCTCCCGGTTGAACTCATATACATTGTCCGTGGGAAAGCTGTACACCCCCACCACCTGGCAGCCGCTGTCCGCCAGCGCCGTCAGGCAGGGGGAGAGCATATCGTATCCCAAATACGCGATGCGCACCGCCGCGCCTCCTTCTCCGTCCCGCCTCCGGTAGGCATGTGCCTCCGGCGGCGGGCACTGCTGCGTTCTGTATCTACTATACTCCCGTTGGCTTTTTCTGTCAATCCGGCTTTCGTCTTCCCGCATGAAAAGAGGGGGCCGGCGGGCGGCTCCCTCTCTTTGCCGTGCTTATACTTCCCCAATTAGAAGAAGATATCGTTACCGTGCGGGAAACTCTGGTTTTGCAACGCTTTGGTGGCGAGTTTAAAGTTCTTTTTGATACTTTTTCTTTCAAAAACATGCATAAATATTCTCACTATGCAGATTGAAATTCGGACGATATGCCGAGAGGGGCCGTCCCTTCCCATGAAAAAGCGCCTGCTTCGAAAAGCAGGCGCCCTGTTGTTTGTGTTATTCGCCCTGGGTTCCCTCTCCCCCGCCGGAGGCCGTTCCGCCGCCGGCGTATTTTTTATACAGGGCCGCGTGGTCGTAGATGGCGCTCCAGCTGCTGCCCGCCTTGGCGGTGACGCAGATGTAGACGCGGCCGTCCGGGCTCTGTCCGCAGCTGGCGGCGCAGCTGCCCGCCTGGTTCACATACCCGGTCTTGGCCCCCAGGACCTGGAAGCCGCCGGTCAGGTGGTCCTCAATCTTGCGGATGAACCAGTTGGAGAGGGTGATGCCCTCCGGGTGGAGGTCGCTGGCGGGGATCTCATAGACCTTAGTGGACAGGACCTCCCGGCACAGATCGTTATCCATGGCGGCCTTGAGAATCCGCGCCATGTCGTACATCGAGCAGACGTTGCCCGCGTCGTAGATCCCCACGCAGTTGGAGAAGTGGGCATCCTCCGAGAGGCCTAGGGCCCGGGCCTTCTCGTTCATCATGTCCACAAAGGCCTCGTGGCTGCCGGCCACATAGATGGCCAGGGCCAAAGCCGCGTCCGCCCCGGAGGGGAGGATGGTGCCGTAGAACAGATCCCGGATTGGCACCGCCTCGCCGGGGAGAAAGCCCGCGGAGGTGCAGCCGTTGACAAAGGCGTAGTCCGTGATCTCTTGGGTGACGGTGAAGGTGGCGTCCAGGTCTGTGACATGTTCCGCAGCCACCAGGACGGTGAGGATCTTGGTCATGGAGGCGGGGCTGACGGCGGTATAGGCGTCCTTCTCCGCCAGGACCACGCCCTTCTCCACGTCAATGAGCACGGCGTAGCTGCTGACGATGTCGTCCGCAGGGATTTGGACCGTGGCATCGTTGGGGGCGGCGGAAAAGAGAGCGCTGTCGGGCTGCTGGGGCAGGACGTGGACCATGCCGCGGGTGGCGGACGTGGACTTGGCAAGGCCCGCCGGCGCCTTTCCGCCCAAAATGCCACGGATCAGCAGCACCAGCAAAACCACGATGACAACCACCGCCGCCAGCAGCAGCGGCATCAGCCGCCGCAGCAGCTTCCTGCGGCGTGCCCGCTCCCGGCGCTTCCGGGCGGCGATGCGCTGGGTCCTGCGGCGGGCGCGCTCCGCCTCGCTGGTGGTATAGGGGTAGCGGATATCCGAGAGCTTCTGGTTGTCCGGGACTCTCCGCCGGCCTGACGATCTGCGGCGGTCCATACTTCCACGTCGATCCATAGTTCCTGCTTCTCCTGACGGCTATCTTAGTGTTATTTCCATTATAGTCGATTTCCGTCGAATGGGCAAGGAAAACTTGCGTGGAAAACGGCAGAGAATCATTTTGTCAAATTGGCCCCTACAGCCCCATCTCCGCCTTGACTTCGGCAAAGCACTGCACGGCGAAATCCAAATCCTCTTTGGAGTGCCCGGCGGACACCTGGGTGCGGATGCGAGCCTTGCCCTGGGGCACCACGGGGTAGGAGAAGCCCACCACATAGACGCCCTTTTCCAGCATCCGGGCGGCGAACTGGCCGGCCACCTTGGCGTCATAGAGCATGACCACCACAATGGGGTGCTGGCCCGGCAGCACGTCGAAGCCCACCTGGCCCAGCTGCTGGCGGAAATAGGCGGCGTTGGCGTGAACCCTGTCCCGCAGCTCGGTGGAGGCGGTCAGCAGTTCCAGAGTCTTCAGGCTGGCGGCGCAGATGGCGGGGGCCAGAGTGTTGGAGAACAGATAGGGACGGCTGCGCTGGCGCAGCAGGTCGACAACCTCCTTCTTGGCGGCGGTGTAGCCGCCGGAGGCGCCGCCCAGGGCCTTGCCCAGGGTGCCGGTGAGGATATCCACCCGGTCCTGGACACCGCAGAATTCCGGGGTGCCCCGGCCTTTTTCGCCCATGAAACCCACGGCGTGGCTGTCGTCCACCATCACCAGGGCACCGAACTCGTCGGCCAGGTCGCAGATGCCCCGGAGGTTGGCAATGTAGCCGTCCATGGAGAATACGCCGTCGGTGGCAATCATCATGTTCCTGGCCCCGGCGGCCTTCGCCGCCTCCAGCTGGGCGCGGAGGTCGTCCATGCTGTTGTTCTTGTAGCGGTAGCGCTTGGCCTTGCAGAGGCGGACGCCGTCGATGATGGAGGCGTGGTTCAGCTCATCGCTGATGATGGCGTCCTCGGGACCCAGCAGGGTTTCGAAGAGACCGCCGTTGGCGTCGAAGCAGGAGGAGTAGAGGATGGCGTCCTCCATGCCCAGAAACCCGGCGATTTTGCGCTCCAGCTGTTTGTGGATATCCTGGGTGCCGCAGATGAAGCGGACGGAGGAGAGGCCGAAGCCCCACTCGTCGTAGCTGGCCTTGGCGGCGTCGATAAGGTCCCGGTTGTCGGAGAGCCCCAGGTAGTTGTTGGCGCAGAGGTTGACTACGCGGTGGGCGGTAGTGGTGTCGATACGGGAGCGCTGGGGGGTGATGATAATCCGCTCGTCCTTCCAGGTGCCTGCCTCCCGGATGGCGTCGAGCTGGGCGCGGTAGGTCTCATAAGCCCTCTTCATAGCGGTTTCCTCCTTATATGATTGACATAGTGGTTATTCGATATTGTGCGATAGAACGATAAAACGACAAATCCACCCCTCGCGGAGTAGAACGGAGCGACAGGACGCAGCAGGAACCAAATAGCAGTACCGATGAAAGCTTCTCTGGCCCCAGTCCAATACCGGTCTCCCGAAAAAAGGGGGTCCAGCCCGTAGGGCTGGCGCGCTTTTTGGCCGCAGCGTTAAGCAAACGTGCCAGTGGCACGTTTGTAGCATAGGCCGCAGCGGCTATGCCGCGAGGAGGGAACCCAAGTAGACGATTCAGCCCCCCGGCACCCAATCTCCCTATTTGCTCCAGTCCAAAATGACCTTCCCGGACCTCCCGCTGTTCATAGCGGCAAATCCCTCTTCAAACCGGGTGTAGCGGAACCGGTGGGTAATCACCGGTTCCAGATCCAGCCCCCCTTGGACCATGTAACTCATTTGGTGCCAGTTGTCCATCTTCCGGCCATAGATCCCCTGGAGGGTCAGCCCCTTGGTGATGACCTGATTCATATCAATGGGCACCGGCTCGTTGGAGATGCCCAGCAAACTAATCTTTCCGCCGTTGCGCATAACAGAGAACATCTGCTTCAGCGCCGCGCCGCTGCCGCTCATCTCCAGACCGATGTCGAACCCCTCCACCAGCCTCTGCTTCTGCATGATCTCCGGCAGGTACTCGGTCTTCACGTTGACCGCCGCATCCGCCCCCATCCTCCGGGCCAGAGCCAGCCGGTAGTCGTTCACGTCGGTAATCACCACCCGCCGGGCCCCGGCGTACTTGCAGATACCGGCGGCGATGATTCCGATGGGACCCGCGCCGGTGATCAGCACGTCCTCCCCCACCAGATTCCACATCAGCGCCGTGTGGGTGGCATTGCCGAAAGCATCGAAGAAAGCCACCACATCCTCCGGCAGGCTCTCGTCAATGATAATGACATTGCTCTCCGGGATGCAGACATACTCCGCGAAGGCGCCGTCCCGATCCACGCCCACGCCCTTGGTGTCCTTGCACCACTGGATGTTGCCGCTGTGGCAGTTGCGGCAGCGGCCGCAGGTGATGTGCCCCTCGCCGCTGACCCGCTGGCCCACATGGAGGCCGCCGACGCCGGCGCCCAGCTTGGCCACCTCGCCCACGTATTCATGGCCGATGACCATAGGGGGCTTGATGTGCTCCCAGGCCCAGGGGTCCCAGTTGTAGATATGTACATCCGTGCCGCAGATGGCGGTCTTGTGTATCTTGATGAGCACCTCGCCCGGTCCCGGCTCGGGGACGGGCACCTGCCGGAGCTCCAGACCCGGCCCCGCCGCGGGCTTGACCAACGCGTCCATGAGCTGCGCCATGATCGTCCTCCTATAAAACACAAATTATTTTTATTTCGTACTTGATACAAGGACAGTATACAACCCTCCCCACCAAATGTCAAGGGCGGCGAGGAAATTTTTCCCCACATAAAAAGCTCTGAAAGCGTGCAAATAAAGGGTTTTCCAATTTGTCCTTATTAGTATTAGGACACAGCTATGCCGTGGTGTCTATCAGGACTGTGGACGATATCAAGACGGTTCAGGGCAACCTGGGCCACGCTGCCGCCAGTTTTACCCTGCACGTATACGGCCGTCACCGACCAAATGAAGCAGGCCAGCGCCGCCAGGATGGAGAACTACATCAAAGGCGTTGTGGCCTCTAAAGGGTAAAACAAAGGGTAAACGCACTGAAAAACAACACAAAAAGCCCTGGAACCGTTGCGGCTCTAGGGCTTTCACTTGTGTATGATCCACACTTTTGAACCGCTTGCTCTCTGGGACTCTACGCAGCAATGGTTTCAAAAAGCTCAAAGTATGGATAGAAAAGATAATGCCTTTGAATAGAGCAACTATGAATTCTTTTCCACTATCAATTTCGATTCTTCTTGTTCATTATGCGATATCTCCAACGTAACGCCCTCTATCATATCAGACACCACTCGGTTGAGCTGGGCTGCGTTCTTGGCCGTAATTACAGGGACACCGGTCTGAGCCTCCACGGCCTTTCTGGCATCACCAGCTACTTTTCCGCCCGCACGGGCAACCTCTACATTCTCCGAAAATGTTTCCGGCGCCCGTTGCTTGGATATCTCCGTCGTTGTGGCCTCCGCCAGCATATTAAGCACCAGCTCCAGAGTGGTCATGTTATCCCGAAGGTTCTCCTTGGTCAGCCCTTTCAGGTTCTTATACTGACGGGTGCTCATACCAGACCAGGCCCGGGAGATCTCGTCCGTCAGGATAGCGTACTCAATCCCCTTCTGGACGCCCCGGGCATCCCACTCGTCGGTAAGCTCTTTCCGCACCTGGATGGCCTGGAGCCGCTGGTTGATCCACTCCCGGGTGTAGCCCTTCTTCAGATAGGTTTCCAGCGCCCGCTCGATGGTCAGCTCCGGGTCGATCGTCTCCTCGATACGCTCACGCCCCACCTGGGCCAGCCACAGCTTGAACGGCTCCGCCTTGGGAGAGGGGATAGACTGGATGATGCGCAGGAGCTGCTCGGTGTCGGCCACGTCGGTCATGCGCCGTTTCCCGTCTGCGGCCTTCATCCGCAAACCGTGACAGTTTGTCACGGTTTCATTTCCTTCTTCCTTCAGCCGCTGCTTCAGCTTACGCCAGTATGCCGCAGGGGCAACACTATCCGTTAGCACCGCAACGACATCCACTACCGAGAAGAACCATTCTTCCCGCTCTGCATCCCAGGCGGTGCGGATGCGCTTGTCCTCAAACAACTGAATCTTATCGTTTTGTTCCATCGCTGTCTCACCTCCAGCTTTCTATTTCTCAGTATACCACAATTTGGACCAACTGTCTATTCAAAACGTTCCGCCATGGCAAAGGCGGGTGACAGTAGAGAACATTTATGTGACACGGTAGAGGCCGCTTTGACTGCCGCCTGGTCCCCACCTCGGTCCCGTATCTCGCCGCCTAATGAATACTCCAGGCCGCAGATGGAGGGATACTGTTTGCGCTGGTCCCTTGCGGCGAATGAAAGCCTGGTACAGGTTTTGGAGACATGAACCGCGTGTCCAGGACCGCCCAGACTCCTCTGCGGGCTGCGGATTCTGCGCCAACGACGCAGAGGTTTCTATTTCAACTGCCGCTTCACTTTCTTCGGCGCCGTGATAGCATGGATCGGTCTTACTGTCGAATGAAACCTCCATATGAGCCCCGGCCTGGATCTTCTTTGCCAGTTCTTTTTTTGACCAGCCATACCGCCGGACCGCCTCGATGTACCAGGCTCTTTCCGGCAGTGTCAGGTCAGCCTCCAGAATGACCACGTTCTGGGTCCAGCCGATCTTCATTGCCGCAGACAGCGTCTCCGGCTCACTCACATACATCCGGTAGAAATCTCTCATTCGCCGCAGATTCCTCGGAGAGAACCCGGCCATATCTGGGTACCGGCCCGCCAGAAACTCTGCCGCCGCAACAGCGGTGCCCTTCTCCTGCCTGGCGCTGACCAGGCGGCCGATCTCGCAGTACAGCTTCATCTGCGGCTGGGCTCTGTCAATAGACAGCGGCTGGCTTCACCGCTTCACGGGCCTTTCACCCCCGCGAGGATCTCTCCCGGCTGCCCTCCATCTTTGGTAGGACAGGAGTATCATTATCCCTGGCCGGAATCGTTGCGAACAGTCCGCCACAGGCTGTTTTACGGACGGATGGGTCCCGCTATGCACCTTACTTTGCCGTCTTTGATAGAAGTCGTTGGGGAAGGCTGTTCCCCCTCTCTGACTCCCCACTTCTACAGGTGGTCTTCACGCATCCTCCGACGTCGCTTGCCCTGTTCCCCAGAGCCCCGTCAGGAACGTATCTATGGATCGGATATTCACTTGTCAAAGTACGTCTCCCCATCCTGTTCCATCAAAAAAGAGGGAGAAACAGTGAGGAGAAAAACTTCCCCTCACTGTCCTCCCGAAAAAAATGGCAAATGCGAACCCTATTTTTGATATTTTTCTAAAATTTTTTTGAGAATACGTTTTTTCCTTTTGCGGATAGCTGTATCAGAGACATTCCTAGCTCTTGCATATTCCCGTATGGAGACACCTTCCAGAAATACCTTTTCAAGAAGATACCGATCTTCATCGCTGAAAGAAGCTAACAGAGTGCGAAACACATCAAGATTGAGTTGATGAGTTTCCTCGTCTTCTTTTTCCAAGAACAAATCAGCAACATCTGGAAATGTCTCTGCTCCCACATAAGTGAGCTGCACCTCGTCCTCAGCCATCTGCTCCAGTGATAACACCTTACCGGCTGGAGCGTCCTCGGAGAGATACCTCTCTCTGCGGTCCATTTGCGAGTAAGCGCGAAAGACCTCCTCTGTGACCTCCACGTCAACGCCGTCCACCGTGATAATATTGGCCACGACGTTTCCGTTTTCGTCATAGATCCTTCGATAGTTCCGCTTGTCCCGCCAGCTGTTTCCACCACTTCCGTGGTATTTTCTACTTTTTGACACTTTTTTACCTCCGTTTCTGAAACCTGTTTCGTCCGGATTTCAGAAGCGGGAGGCGAGCGGCATCTGGGCAGACGCCCAAACACAAAAAAGCACTGCCGACTTTGCGGGAAATCGCAAAATCGGCAGTGCTTTGGTTATGTACGTCAAGACGGAATCGTCCGGTTCTCCATAGCTGCGGTGGCTGGTTCCCTTGTTTGACGTAGCTACCACCCGGTGTGTCATAAGCGGTGTGTCTCGGCTGTAGGCAGCGGAGCCGTTTGTTTTGGCGGGAATATTCCCCCATAATGCAACGTGCCCCTTAGTTCACCTTTGCCGGCACACTGGCGGCTGTCTCATCCTCCTTCATTGAGAACGGTGATCTGGCAGCGGGAGCTGCCGCCCTGCCGATCTATTCTGTTTCGCAGATAGCTGTCCAAAACCAAGCGGATATACAAAGGGTATCTCCCCGCTCGGCACCGTTGAGAGATGGACTTTTAGGTGTCCTGCACTTACGGCAATTTTGGCATAGATAACGGAAATGGAACAATTTTTTTGCATTTGGAACTTGCTGCCATAACATGAGCATAGGCACCAAAAGTTACTATATAATTACAAAATATGTTCATTTTGTGTTCTGTTTTCGACAAGTTTCTACCGGTTTCCCCAGCGTTGAGCCATATTATTTCGCAATATCCGGATAGGTCACCTTCCCGGTGTCCGGATGGATCAGGATAATTGGTATATGTCTTTTTTCGGCATAATGGACGGTGTTTCCTGTACCGGAGCGAATCGCTCGGTTGTTGTCGTATACAGCGACTAGGCAGTCCGCATGATCGACCAGATAACGATTCCTGCTGATATAGCCTTTCGCTCCAATATCAGAACTGACTATGACCACTTCCGAGTGCCGCTTCAGGTAGTCCAACCGCCGCTTGGAGGGCTCTTCCCATGCCGTATCATGACCGGGAAACGGGATCGTCACAACCAGGCGGAGGTCCTTATACTCGGATAGCTTCTGCATTTCCAGCAGAATCTCTCCCGCCCATTGATCTACTCCCAAACTCCCACCCACATAGAATTTGCGAACCCCGTGCTCATAAAGCAGAGCAAACTGGTCGTGCAGCCGCTTTTTCAGCCTTTTACAGCCAGTATCGTTTTCTTTATATTTCCACTTAAACCGTGTTGGCCGGTGTCCGGTCACGGCGCAGCTCTTGTATTCCATTATCTTTACCCCCAGAAATAGAATATAGCCCCTTTTAAGAGCTCAGAATTATTCTATCACATCTTAAAAGAGGCTACAATCATTTTGTCAGGGAGGTGTAGAGATGGAACTGGACTATCAGGCTCTTGGAGCCCGGATCAGAGAATTGCGGAAAAGCAGAGGAATGACGCAAAGCCGCTTGGCAGAACTGGTCGGCATTGAACCGTCCAACATCTCCCACATTGAACGTGCTGTGTCAAAGGTCGGTCTGGCCACCTTGGTCGGGATCGCAAACAATCTGGGATGCTCCGTGGATGACCTTCTATGCGACAGCATCCAATGTGAGCGTGAGGCGTTTGAGAATCAGCTGGTGGAGCTCTCCAAGGATTGCAGTCCCAAAGAACTGCGATTACTAACGGATCTCGTCCGTGCCATGAAGGACTCCATGCGGAAACGGTCCTATTGAAACCAAGTGGAATAGATGAAAACAGAGCGGGGAGCATATCATATGTCATCCCTGCTCTGTTTTGTCTTCATAGACGAATTGATATCCGATTCCCCAGACATTGCGAATGCTTACTTTTTCTAAGCCCTGTAATTTCTTTCTCAACTGATTTATGCAAGCTCTTACTGCTGCTATGGAAGGGGGCCCTGATCCCCACATCTCCTGATATATCTTTTCGTAACGGATGGCAAGTTGTCGATGATTGGCTAAATAGTAGAGCACATCGAATTCACGGCATGTAAGATTCAACGGTCTGCCATTGGCTATCACCTGATGATAGATGGGATCAATCCTAAGATCTGGACCAAAGGCCAGGGAAACGTCATAAGACTCTGGCAGCTTGACTTCATCATATAGCCGCACCAATGCGAGAGCCTGCGCCGCACATATATCTACATCCACTGGTTTCAGCAGGCATACGTCTGCTCCGGCATAAAACGTTTCTAATAATTCTCTCTTCTGTAGGAAAGATACTACCAGAACAGGGATGTTTTTCTTCTGCTTTATGTATTGAAGGATCATGTTCCCCCTTGTAGCGTCCAGATGCACATCCATAATGACCAAACGAAATTCATGCGCCTGCAATATCTCCATCGCCCGTTCTGTCGACATTGCGCATATTACATCGAAACCATGACTTTGAAGTATTCCACAAATTGCCTCCATGGTCAGGATATCACTATCAAGAAGCAATATGCATTTCTTTTCCATTCAATTAAAAGATTGACCGCCAGTCCCGTGACCAGCGAGAAGGCCATCACATAGGCGATGTAGAGGACAAACCGCTTTATCCCCAGCACAATCTTCAGCGCACCTAGGTTGGTGATCTTGGTGGCGGAGCCGGTGATCATAAAGGCCGCC
>CANRHK010000025.1 GCA_947630395.1 uncultured Oscillospiraceae bacterium | reverse complement strand
GTTGCGGGTCTGGAGCATGAACAGCTTCTTATTCTCAATGGTAAACTCCATGTCCTGCATATCGCGGTAGTGGTACTCCAGCTTGCTGGAGATATCCACGAACTGCTGATAGGCCTCGGGCATGACCTCGGCCAGCTGGTCGATGGTCTGGGGGGTGCGCACGCCGGCCACCACGTCCTCGCCCTGAGCGTTCATCAGGAACTCGCCGAAGAGCTTCTTCTCGCCGGTGGCGGGGTTGCGGGTGAAGGCCACGCCAGTGCCGGAGGTGTCGCCCATGTTGCCGAAGACCATCTCCTGGACGTTGACGGCGGTGCCCCAGTCGGAGGGGATGTCGTTCATGCGGCGGTAGTAGATGGCGCGGGGGTTGTCCCAGCTGCGGAACACGGCGCGGACAGCGCCCATCAGCTGCTCCCGGGCGTCCTGGGGGAACTCCTCGCCGATTTTGTTGCGGTACTCATCCTTGAACTGGCCCGCCAGCTCCTTCAGATCCTTGGCGGTGAGCTCGGTGTCCATGGTGACGCCGCGCTTGGCCTTCATCTCATCGATGAGCTCCTCAAAGTACTTCTTACCCACCTCCATGACCACGTCGGAGTACATCTGGATAAAACGGCGGTAGCTGTCCCAGGCGAAGCGGGGGTTGCGGGTCTTCTTGGCCACAGCCTCCACCACCCGGTCGTTGAGGCCCAGGTTCAGAATGGTGTCCATCATGCCGGGCATGGAGGCCCTGGCGCCGGAGCGGACGGAGACCAGCAGGGGGTTCTGCATGTCCCCAAACTTCTTGCCGGTCATCTCCTCCAGCTTCTCCATGTAGACCATGATCTCGTCCTGGATCTCCTCGTTGATGGTGCGGCCGTCGTTGTAGTACTGGGTGCAGGCCTCGGTGGTGATGGTGAAACCCCGGGGCACGGGCATGCCCAGGTTGGTCATCTCCGCCAGGTTGGCGCCCTTGCCGCCCAGCAGCTCGCGCATCTTGCCGTTGCCCTCGGAGAACAGGTACACAAATTTCTTGCTCA
The DNA here is from genome assembly GCA_947630395.1 of uncultured Oscillospiraceae bacterium. Lineage (GTDB taxonomy): Bacteria > Bacillota > Clostridia > Oscillospirales > Oscillospiraceae > Pelethomonas. The sequence continues at coordinate 16,677 of CANRHK010000025.1, read as the reverse complement.
CTTGGTTTTTTTCCTCCATTTGTAATTTATCAGTGTTCAATTCCGGTTTCCTATTATAAAAGGGATTTTGCCAGTTGGCAAGCTTTTTTAGCCGAAATTTTCACAAATTTTCCGCCCAGAATCCCGCTCTTGACAGCCATCCTGCCCCATGCTACAACAGACTTGATTTTTGATAAAATTTTCCCTTTCACCGCGACCGGGCCTGCTGTTTTGTTGTCTATATAGGTGAAAGCTTTCAAGCCCCGCGGAAGGAGGAAGCACATGGAGGACAAGGAAATTCTGTCGCTGTTTCGCGTCCGCTCGGAGGACGCCATCGCCGCGGCGTCGGAGAAGTACGGCCCGCGCTGCCGGGCCGTGGCCCGGAACATCCTGGCCGACGAGGGCGACGCGGAGGAGTGCGTCAGCGACGCCATGCTCTCGGCGTGGAACGCCATCCCGCCCCAGTCTCCCGCCTATCTGGGGGCCTATCTGGCGAAGATTACGCGGAATCTGGCCCTGAACCGCCGCAAGGCGGCGGGTATCCAACGGCGGGGCGGCGGCGAGACGGCTCTGGCCCTGGAGGAGTTGGCGGAGTGCGCCGCCTCAGCCGGCGGAGAGGATATCGCCGGCCAGCTGGCACTGACCGAGGCCCTCACAGGCTTTCTCCGCTCCCTGTCCCCGGAGAAGCGGCGGCTCTTTCTCCGGCGGTACTGGTATCTCTACCCTGTCAAAGACATTGCCCGTGCCATGGGCGTGGGGGAGAGCCGGGTGAAGTCCCAGCTCGCCCGCCTGCGCCAGACGCTGCGGGCACACCTGGAAAAGGAGGGCTTTTCGGTATGACAAATGAACAGCTTCTGCATGCAGTCGGGGACATGCCCGACGAGATGATTGAGGACGCCGTCCTCCCCGCTGTCCCGGTCCGGCGGATCCACTGGGGGCGCTGGGCCGCCCTGGCCGCGTGTCTCGCGGTGGCGGTGGTGTGCGTATTCGTGGCGCGGTACTTTACCGGCGGCGGCTCGGACAGCGGCTGCCCCGGCGTCGCCTACGATGAGAGCGTGGGCGTCACCATCCCGCCCATGGAGGTCCAGCTGGGCAGCAGCGCTGGCGAGGCGGCAGACATGATCGCCTTCTTCATCTACGGCGGCCGGTCCTACGTCCACTATGAGACCGTCGACGGCCAGTACGCGGACACGGTCATTGGCGAGCACCTGGGCCATGCCACGGGCCTCATCAATGAGTGGACGCCCAGGGAGGGCTATGTGGAGCTGGCGGGCAGCGTGGAGGGGGACTTCTACGCCGTCCGGGGCTTCGATCCGGGCTTTCTGCTGTGTATGCGGTGGGGCGACGGGGATGTGGCGCTGTTCGTCAACGACAACGGCCTGACCCTCCGGACCGGTGCGGACCTCTACGAGGATCGGCTGCACCTGACGGAGAACTACACCGGCCTCACCTACGAGACACACGACTCCTGGAACGAGGGCCCGGAGGAGCTGCGGACTCTCTCCCCGGAGTATGAGCCGGCAGTGCGGGACTTCATCGCGGCCCTGGACGCCGCCCCCTTCCTGCCCCGGGAGGCTATCCCCGAGCCGGAGGGGCAGAGCTTCTACGACGTTTTGGAGACGTACCACGTCTACTTCCAGACCCCCTCCGGGGTGCCGGTCCACATCCGCCTGCTGGACGGCGGCTACGTCATCTTCACCGGGCTGTACCCCGTGTGCGTTCAGGTGGACCAGGCAGCCTACGACGCCTTTGTCTCCCTGCTGGACACCGCCGGGGTCCCGGCGGTGACGTCGGAGCTGTCGGACTTTGAGAAGTGCCAACAGGACCCGGTGTTCGGCCCCTACATGCCCGAGACGGCGCCGGACCAGTACGCCACTGTCTACTATGACTTCGACCCGGAGACGGGGGCCATCCTGGACACCCGGCGGGTGGACCTGGGCTACACCAACGGCGGCCACGGCGCCAGCTGGTATCTCACCTACCTCCGCCCCGGCGAGGACACAGAGGAGCCCATCCTCACTCCGGAGGAGCTGAGCGCGGAGGCCCTGGACGCCCTGCGGATCACCAACAAGGGCGGCAGGGTCCTGTCCTTCGGCGTCCGGGTGGACGACATCATTGTCACCTTCCACGGCTACGGTGAGCCGGTGGACGGGGCCCTGGCCCTGGACGTGCTGGGGGAGATCCTCCCCTGAAAGGGGAAAACCCTCAGAAATCCCCATGGCGGAAACCGCCATGGGGATTTTTTTGCGGCACCGTTGATTTTCCGCATCGGTATGTGTTATAATGACATTGATATTATGCCCTGCCACAGGGGAAGAGCGGACAAGGAGGAAGCGCCATGCCGGAGGAACGGATCAGCATCGCGGGGGAACCCCGTCTGACTCGGATGGTGCGGGACGCCGCCGCCCGGGGCGCGCTGGGCCACGCCATCATTCTCAGCGGCCAGGGGGACCTCCCTGCCGCCGCCAAATTTGTGGCCGCCGCCTTCCAGTGCGAGGGTAAGGATCCCCCCTGCGGCGTCTGCGGTCCCTGCCGCAAGGTGCTGCGGGAGATCCACCCGGACGTGATCACCGTATCCGACCCGGATCACAAGAACATCTCCGTGGAGGTCCTCCGCCGGACAGCGGCGGACGCCTACATCCTGCCCAACGAGGGCAGGCGGAAGGTGTACCTCTTTCCCGACTGCCGCCTCCTGGATCCCAAGGCCCAGAATGTGCTGCTGAAGGTGGTGGAGGAGGGCCCGCCCCACGCGGCGTTCCTCTTCTGCGCGGAGAACAGCGCCGTGCTGCTGCCCACCATCCGGTCCCGGGCGGTGGAGTGGAAGCTTTCCCCGGCGGAGAGCGAGGCCGGGGTGGACAGCGGCGCCCGGAGGCTGTGCGAGCTGCTCTGCGGCGGCAAGGCCGCCGATATCGCCGCTTTCTGTATTGACTTGGAGAACAGCAAGCCGGAGCGGGAGGCCCTCCGCTCCATGCTCTCCGATGCCCGGGATCTGGTGACGGCGGCGCTGGCCGTCTGCTACGGCGCCGGCGGGGACGCCTTCGCCCGCCGTCTGGCGGCGGAGATGGGCCCTAAGCGGCTGTCCGCCTGCGCGGATATTTTGCAGACCTTTACCCTACAGTGCCAGTACAACATCGGAGTCGGGCATATGGCCGGGGCGCTGGCGGTGGCGCTGGCCGGCTGACAGGCCCCCACATCGTTTACCGCTTTTTCAAGAACAAAGGAGGAACCCTCTTTGGCAGAAGTCATCAGCGTCCGCTTTCGCGGCGCGTCGAAAAATTATTACTTTGACCCTCGCGGCCTTCAGGTGCGGCCCGACGACTATGTGGTGGTGGAGACCGCCCAGGGCATCGAGTACGCCAAATGCGCCGAGGGCAACCACGAGGTGCCGGACGAGGCCGTGGTCCAGCCCCTGCGCCCGGTGGTCCGGCTGGCCACGGAGAACGACCACAAGGCCGCCGCCTACAACCGCAAGCGGGAGAAGGAAGCCTTCGGCATCTGTGAGCAGAAGATCGCCGCCCACGGTCTGGAGATGAAGCTGGTCCGGGTGGAGTGCAGCTTCGAGGGCAACAAGATCGTCTTCTTCTTCACCGCCGATGGCCGGGTGGACTTCCGGGAGCTGGTGAAGGATCTGGCCAGCGTCTTCCGGGCCCGCATCGAGCTTAGGCAGATCGGCGTCCGGGACGAGGCCAAGATGCTGGGTGGCCTGGGCATCTGCGGCAGGCCCCTGTGTTGCAGCCAGTTTTTGAGCGAATTCATCCCTGTGTCCATCAAGATGGCCAAGACCCAGAACCTCAGCCTGAACCCCGCCAAGATCTCCGGCACCTGCGGCCGCCTCATGTGCTGCCTGAAATACGAGCAGACCGCCTACGAGGACGCCTCCAAGCGGATGCCCAAGAACGAGAGCTTCGTGGACACCCCCGATGGCGTGGGCAACGTCTGCGCGGTGAATCTGCTCCAGGAGGAGGTCCAGGTGCGCCTGGACAGCGCCCCCGACTCCCCCAAGCGCTACAAGAGCGCGGAGATCCGGGTGCTGCGCAACGGCAAGGGCTCCCGGGAGGGCATCGAGATCCCCGCCGAGCGCCCCGCCCGCGTCACCTTCGCCGAGCCGGCGTCCCCGGACGCCCCCAGGCGCCGCCGGCCGGACATGCCGCCCATCCAGATCTCCTCCGCCCTGTCCGAGGCCCCGGCACCGGAGACAGAGGAGAACACCGATGGCGGCAGACACCGCCGCGCCAAGGGCCGGGGTGGCAGGCCTAAGACGGCCGCCCCGCCGGAGAGAGCGGCTAGGCCGGACAAGTCCCCCACGGCGGACAGGGTGGAGAAAATCCCCGTCCGATCCACCAGTGAGACCTCGGCGGAGAAGAAGGCCGCCGCCGACCGGGCGGCGGATCAGGCCGCTAAGCTGGACAAGGATCCGGCCAAGGGCGGCGGGAACCGCCGCCGCTTCCGGCGCAGGCCGAAAAACAAATAACGTACCGGCGGCAGGTTCCCCTGCCGCCGGTTTTTTGCCGCATAGTCCCTGCCCCGCCGGCATAGACTGTACCAAAACTTCCAGGAGGTGGGGCGTATGAGAAGAAAGAGGCCGATCCGGGTGTTTCTGTTGCCCAGGAAATATCTGGCGGCGGCGCTGGGACTGCTGCTGGCGGCGGCGATGCTGGCCGCGGCCTGCCTCCCGGAGCTGCTGCTGACCGCCGCTGTCTGCCTGCTGCCCTGACGGACAGAGGCGCAAAGTGCCCTCGCGCTGCACAACAGCGCGGGGGCACTTTGATTCTGCCATTCTGATTACCGGGGATAGGCGTCCGCCTGCTCCAGGCGCAGACTGCCGCTGCCGGTCTCCACGTCCAGCCGCATGTACTCATCGCCGCTGGTGTACCGGCCGTTGGTGGTATGTATGAGGGGGAAGGGCCCGCCGTCAAAGTCCCCGGAGGAGGTCCGCCAGCGGAGCGTGAAGCCCGTGTCCTCCGGCAGTCCCAGGGTGATATTGCCGCTGCCGGTGGTGATATCTGTCCTGGAGGCGGTCATGTCGTACAAGACCATACAGATATCCCCGCTGCCGGACTCCAGGCGCAGCTCGTCCGCAGTGTGTACGATCAAATCCATAGCACTGTCACCGGTGGTAATCTCGCCGTCATACACAGAGTTGATCGCACCCTGCACCGTGCCGCCGCCGGTGGAGGCGTACAGGGCGTCCATGGACATGCCGTCAAACGTGACGGGGCCGCTGTCCGTCTTGATCTCCACGCTTCCCATGGTCGCCTGGGAGAGGATGACCCCGGCGTCCTGGGTCTCGATCTCCAGCTTCTCCAGCCACCAGGCGGGCACCATCACGGTCAGATCCTTGCTCCCAGCGCCGTCGCTGGCGGAGCCGGCGTCGGCAATCCGAAGCTCCCCGTCCCCAATCTCGTAAGTAAGCCGCGTCTCGTCCCGAAAGCTGCCCTCGGAGAGCACCTCCTCAAAGGCGATCTCCTCGTAGTCCCAGCCCCTCACCTGTACGCTGCCCGCGGGCCACTGGATGCCGAGGTAGGCCAGCTCCTCCCCACCGTTGTAGTCAATCTGACAGCCGGTGCAGTTGTCAGTCGTCCAGGTGGAAACGGCATACCCCTCCTCATAGATATCCCGGATCACCTGGCCGTCCGCATCCTGGTCAACGGCGGTATCGCCCTGGATATGGACGATACCGTCTGAGTCCACGGTGGTATACGCTTCTCCCCACTCGTCAACAGGGAAAAAACGCACCTGGTCCCCGTCCACCGTGACAAAGTAGTTCCAGCCGTCGTTGGGGATGGGTTCGAAGCCGAACTCGTAGACGCCGGCCTCGCCGTAATCCGGCCTCACCTCTACAATCGCAACGCTGGAGGAGGGGTCCCCCATGGCCGTGCCGCCGCTTGCGGTGAGCCGGTAGACCCACCGCCCCACGGCGAACACCACCGCGATGCCCGCGATGATCCACAGCACCGTGTTGAGGGTGATCCCCTGCCGCCGGGGCTGGTAGCCTCGGGTGCCGCCTCCCCCGCCGGCGGGCGGGTCCGGGTATGCCGGCGGCGCCGCCGGACGGGGCCGGGTCATGGCCGAGGCCGGCAGCCCCGCCTCCTGGAGGATCCTGGCGGCGATGGTATCGATGTCCTCCATGCTGGCCACGGCCTCCTCCTCGCTCATGCCCTCCTCCATGCGGTCGGCCAGCATCTCCGCATAGTACACCAGCCACTCCTCCGCCTGCTCCTTTTCCAGCGCCCCCAGGCGGCTGTACAGGTCATTGAGAAACTGTACCCGTGTCATCTTCCGCACACTCCTTTATCAAAGCAAATACCCGCTCCAGCTCCGGCATGCTCTCCAGGAACTGGTCAATCTGTGCTACCCCCGCCTCCGTGATGCGGTAGAACTTTCTGAGGCGGCCGCTGTGGGCCACCGAGTACACCGTGAGGCACCCTGTGCTCTCCAGCCGGCGCAGGATGGGGTACAGCGTGGACTCCGACACCTGGATACTGCCGGACAGGTCCTTGATAATCTGGTAGCCGTAGGAGTCCCGCCGCCGCAGCACCGACAGCACGCAGATATCCAACAGCCCCCGCTTCAACTGTGGGTCCAGCACGGCCATACCCCCTTTCACATAATACTATATCATGCATAGTATTGTGTGTCAAGGGGTGCCTGTGAATTTTTCTTGAGCGCTCAAAAGCGGGGCCGGTTTCCCGGCCCCGCTGGTTTTCTCTGTTTATATGTGCGCTAGCTGTACTGCCGCACCACGGCAGTCACTTTGCCCAGCACCTGGGCGTTGGTGCCGTCGATGGGCTGATAGGCGTCGTTCTCCGGCAGGAGCCAGATCTGGCCGTTCTGCCGGGACAGGCGCTTCACCGTTGCCTCGTCCCCCAGGAGGGCCACCACAATCTCCCCGCTCAGCGCCGTGGCCTGGCGGCGGACCACCACCAGGTCGTCGGGCAGGATGCCCGCTTTCAGCATGGACTCGCCCCGAATGCGGAGGGCGAAGAACTCCTCCTCCCTGCCGCCGCAGTCGAAGGTCAAGTAGTCCTCGATGCACTCCTGGGCCAGGATGGGGGTACCGGCGGCCACATTGCCCAGCACGGGGATCCGGTCCTTCTCCCTGGGCTGGGTCAGGACGATGGCCCGCCCCTTGAAGTCCCCCTTCTCAATGAGGCCCCGCTCCTGGAGCCGCTTGAGGTGGAAGTGGACGGTGGAGGGGGATTTCAGCCCCACGGCCTCGCAGATCTCCCGCACCGAGGGGGCGTACCCCTGCTGGGGGATCACGGTCTGGAGATACTCATAAATTCTGTCTGTCATCTGCGTCTTTTTCGGCATAGTCAGCCCTCCCAGTCCCCTGTATCGTGCTTCTATTAGCAGTATACCACAGGTATTCACGAATTGCAACACCTGTTCTTCTATTTTTCTTGAATTTCTTCGGGAATTTTGGGAAAGAGAAGGCAATTTCCTCTTGAAATATGAAGCAAGCTGTGCTATACTAAATTTCTGTGAAATGAAGTTCTGCGCGCCCCCGGGCGCTTGCAGCAACCCTTTGGAGGTATCTGACCATGGTTCTCGCTATCACGATCCTGCAACTCCTGTGCGGTGTGGTTGTCATTCTGGCTGTGCTGCTCCAGTCCGGCAAGAGCTCCGGCCTCTCCGGCGCCATCGGCGGCGTGGCCGACACCTTTATGGCCAAGGGCAAGGCCAAGACCTTTGACGCCAAGCTGGCCAACGCCACCAAGTGGATCGGCGCGGTGTTCATCGTGCTGACCCTGATCCTGAACATCCTGCACTGAGCCCATCACAGGACAGAGACCGCCGCCCACGGCTGTGGGCGGCGGTCCTTTTTTGCTTCTTCTTCCGGGAAATGCGTCACTTCATCTCTCTGGCTTTGTCCGGCCGGGCGTACAGCACCCCCGCCTTGGGCTCGATGCCCTGGAGGCGGAACAGCTCCTCCACGGTGACAAACCGGTAGCCCTGGGCCTGGAGCGTATCCACAATGGCCAGGGCCGCGTCCACGCTAGTGGCGTAGAAGTCATGGAGAAGGATGATATCCCCGGGCTCCACGTCCCGCAGTACGGCGTCGATAACCTTTCCCGTGTCCAGCAGCTTCCAGTCCTTGGGGTCCACGGACCAGTAGATCATGGGCGTCTTGACCAGCGCCGCCCGATCCTTTCCGATGAAGCCGTAGGGGGGCCGCAGCCAGACGCTGCGCTCCCCCACCGCCTCCCCCAGCAGGACCTCCGTCTTGTGGATCTCCTCCAGCATCCGGTCCTGGTCCAGGCTGTTGAGCCGGGCGTGGGAGTAGGTGTGGTTGCCGATCTGGTGGCCTTCTTCCGCCATGCGCTTAATCAGCTCCTCGTTGCCTGCGATCTGCTCCCCGATGACAAAGAAGGTAGCTTTGGCCCCCCGCTCCTTCAAGCCGTCCAGCAGCCGCGCCGTGGTATCCCCCCGGGGCCCGTCGTCGAAGGTAAGGGCCACGTATTTCCCCGCCTCCCCGCTCTCCTGCTCCGCCGGTATCTGGGCGGGTCCGGCGGTCTCATAGGCGGAGAGGTCCGGCTCCGTTACCTCCCCGCACCCGGCGGCCCCCAGCAGCAGGCCTATCAAACACACAACACAAATTTTTCTCCTCATGGCAGATGTTCCTCCTCCCCGTGCCTTCCCATAGTGTGCGCGAAGAAGGACAAAAAAAGCGCGGAAAAATCCGGCATCCGAATCTTTCCGCGCCGCTGCTTTTGAAAATATGTACCGCCGCCGTCAGGCCGCCATACTCCCAATCAGAGCAAACAGGAAGATGATGGCCGCGACGGCGATGGCCACCAGCTGGCTCACCGTCGCTAACTGGTTCCTCCCCCGCATCTCCTGGGATGAATAGGGGTTGGCGGAGGGTCTTGCGGGAGCACTCCGGCGCTTCTTGCCGGTCTGCCAGTCCAGTCCCTCTCTCCGCCGTTCGCTCTTCTCGTGGTGGACCTCGTCGTGGACAAAGGATTTGTCGTGGTTCTGCTCATTCACCCCGTCCACCCGGATCACATTTCCGTTGGCGTCCATGCCCCACCGCTTCACCGGCTGGTTGAAGGCCCCGCACCTGGGGCAGAACTCATCTTTCTCAAAGTTGTACCGCTTTCCGCAGTCCTCACAGACAAGCATCGCCATGGCAAGCTCCCCTTTCGACAAATATCTGTATCGATCCGTATCCAGTATACTACCCCGATTCCCATTTGAAAAGAGGTTTCTTCTGGAAACAGGAGGTATTTGGAAAAGATTTTTCGATGGCCACCCCCGTGTGATCGCATAAAAAGCCCTTTCGCATGTATTGTACACTACACGCGAAAGGGCTTTTTACTGCAATTTCGGCTTAGACCAGCTCGATCACAGCGGTCTCAGCGGCGTCGCCCCGGCGGACGCCGGTGCGGGTGATACGGGTATAACCGCCGTTGCGCTCAGAATAGTTGGCGGCCAGCTCCTTGAAGATCTTCTTGACCACATCCTCGCGGGTGATAAAGGCCATGGCCTGACGATAAGCGGCCAGGTCACCCTTCTTCCCCAGGGTGATCATCTTCTCAGCCATGGGGCGGATCTCCTTGCAGCGGGTGACGGTGGTCTCCATCTTCCCCTTGTCCAGGAAATCGGTCACCTGCTGACGGAGCATCGCTCTGCGCTGATCGGTTGTCTTACCGAGCTTACGAGTTCCGGGCATTGTAGGTTTCCTCCTTAAAAGGCATTGTACTCTCGCCGTCCAAATCCCTCGCTGTCAGAATTTCCACACGGCGGCGGGAGAGCGGCTCCCACGGGGGAGCCGGTATCAGTTCGATTCTTCTGTGGCCAGGGACAGTCCCATCATGTCCAGCTTGTTGATGACTTCCTCCAGGGACTTGCGGCCCAGGTTCCGGACCTTCATCATCTCGTCCTCTGTCTTGGAAATCAGGTCCTCCACCGTGTTGATGTTGGCCCGCTTCAGGCAGTTGAAGCTGCGGACGCTGAGATCCAGCTCCTCGATGGTCAGCTCCAGCACCTTGTCTCGCTGGGTCTCCGCCTTCTCTACCACCGTGGAGCGGGAACCCACCGTGTCGCTCAAGTCGGTGAACAGGGTGAAGTGGTCGCAGAGGATCTTGGCGCCCAGGCTCACGGCGTCCCGGGCGGAGATGGTTCCGTCGGTCCACACCTCGATGGTCAGCTTGTCGAAGTCGGTCATGTTCCCCACGCGGGTGTTCTCCACCGTGTAATTGACCTTGTACACCGGGGTGTAGATGGAGTCGATGGGGATGACGCCGATGACGCTCTGCTGTGACTTGTTCCGCTCGGCGGGCACGTAGCCACGACCGTGGCTGAGGGTGATCTCCATGTTCAGGGTGGCACCGCTGCCCAAGGTGGCGATGTGCAAGTCGGGGTTGAGCACCTCCACCTCGCCGTCGCTCTTGATGTCGCCGGCGGTGACCTCGCAAGGGCCCACGGCCTCGATGAAGACCGTCTTCACGCCCTCGCTGTGGAGCTTGATGATCAGCTGCTTGATGTTCAGCACGATCTCCGTCACGTCCTCCTTGACGCCGGGGATGGTGGTGAACTCGTGCTGCACGCCGGCAATTTTGATGCTGGTGGCGGCGGTGCCGGGCAGGGACGAGAGCATGATGCGCCGCAGGGCGTTTCCGAGGGTGGTGCCGTAGCCCCGCTCCAGGGGCTCTACCACATACTTTCCATAGGTGTCGTCGCCGGGGGTCTCAATACACTCAATCTGGGGCTTCTCGATTTCAATCATCCAGTAGTTACCCTCCTTATTCCTGGCGGGTCAGCGATCAGGCCCGCGCTAAATTCCATTCGCGTGATAATCGAGGGCAAAATCCCATTACTTGGAGTACAGCTCGACGATGAGGTGCTCCTCAATAGGCATATCGTTGATGTCCTCTCTCACGGGCAGACGGGTAACTGTGCCCTTGAGCGCGTTCTTGTCCCGCTCCAGCCACTGAGGAATCAGGACCACAGGGGCGTCCTCGCCCACCAGGCGCTTGAAGATCGCGGAGGAGCGGCTGGCGTCCTTGACCTCGATGACATCGCCGGCCTTGATGAGATAGGAGGGGATATTAACCTTCTTCCCATTGACGGTGAAGTGGGCGTGGCTCACCAACTGGCGGGCCTGACGGCGGGTGGAGGCGAAGCCCAGGCGGTAGACCACGTTGTCCAGCCGGCGCTCCAGCAGAACCAGCAACTCCTCGCCGGTCTTGCCCTGCATACGGGCGGCCTTCTCGTAGTACATGCGGAACTGCTTCTCCATGACGCCGTAAACGAACTTAACCTTCTGCTTCTCCTGGAGCTGAAGGGCATACTCGCTCTTCTTCTTGCGCATCTGGTTGCCAGCGCCCCGCTCGGTGGTCTTCTTCGCGTAGCCCATGGCGGCGGGAGAGATACCCAGAGCCTTGCAGCGCTTGGCAACGGGCTGCATATTCTTAGCCATAATTACAAATTTCCTCCTTCTTCCGAATTAGACGCGGCGGCGCTTGGGCGGGCGGCAGCCGTTGTGGGGGATGGGAGTGACGTCCTTGATCATGGTCACTTCCAGGCCCACGGCCTGCAGCGCGCGGATGGCGGCCTCACGGCCCTGGCCGGGACCCCGGACAAAGACCTCGACGGTCTTCAGGCCGTGCTCCATCGCGGCGCGGGCGGCCACCTCGGCGGCGGTCTGAGCGGCGAAGGGCGTAGATTTCTTGCTGCCACGGAAGCCCTGTCCACCGGAGGAGGCCCAGGAGATCGCGTTGCCCTGGGTGTCGGTGACGGTCACCATGGTGTTGTTGAAGGAAGAACGGATATGGACCTGGCCCTTTTCGATGTTCTTCTTTTCGCGGCGGCGGCGGATTACTTTTTTGCCAGTCTTAGGTGCAGCCATAGTTTACTTCTCCCTCCTTACTTCTTCTTGTTCGCAATGGTCTTCTTGGGACCCTTGCGGGTACGGGCGTTGGTCTTGCTGCGCTGGCCGCGCACAGGCAGCCCGCGGCGGTGACGGATGCCGCGGTAGCAGCCGATCTCGGTCAGGCGCTTGATATCCAGGGCCACGGAACGGCGCAGATCGCCCTCCACGGTGTAGCCGTGGTCAATGGCCTCACGGAGCTTGTTCTCCTCGGCCTCCGTCAGATCCTTCACGCGGGTGTCGGGGTTGATGCCGGTCTTGGCCAGGATGTCCTTGGCGGACTTCCGGCCGATGCCGTAGATATAGGTGAGCCCGATCTCGATGCGTTTATCCTTGGGCAGGTCAATGCCGCTAATTCTTGCCATCTCTTAGCACCTCCAAATTCACTTAGCCCTGTCTCTGCTTGTGCTTGGGATTCTCGCAGATCACCATCAGGCGGCCCTTGCGGCGGATGATCTTGCACTTCTCGCACATGGGCTTCACGGACGGTCTTACTTTCATGGTGTATAACCTCCTACTTTGTACGCCAGGTAATCCGGCCACGGGTCAGGTCATAGGGAGACATCTCAACCGTGACTTTGTCACCAGGCAGAATTCTGATGAAATTCATTCTGAGTTTTCCGGAAATGTGGGCCAGAATGGTGTGGCCATTTCCAATGTCTACTTGGAATGTGGTGTTGGGGAGCGCTTCCACAACCACGCCCTCAACTTCAATCATGTCGGATTTTGCCAAGTGCTCATCCCTCCTGGTCTGGATTACCCTCCCCGCCCAGCTGGGCGAGGGTCCTGCGGAGCTCGCTGTTGCTCAGCTTCTCTCCGCCTCTGATCTTCTCGGCCACCCGGCAGTCCACCCGGGAGACGAAGGAAACATGCCGGCGCTTTTTGCGCTTGGGCCGCTCCACCCTCCGGGTCCTGCCGTCCGCCAGCAGGAGGAAATCCTCTTCCACGTCCAGGACGAAGAAGATCTTTCCCTTGTCCCTGCCGGCGGTGGCTCTTACAATGTCTGATCGCGCAATGTTGTCCATAGTCGATCACGGCCTCTTCGTATCCGGGTCCGTCAGGATCTCCGGCGCCCCGTCGGTAATAAGAATGGTGTTCTCGTAGTGGGCGGAGTACCTGCCGTCCCTGGTCCGCACCGTCCAGCCGTCGGGCATGACCCTGATGGCCGCCTTACCGGCGTTGACCATAGGCTCCACCGCGATGGTCATGCCCCGCAGAAAGCGGGGGCGGCCCATCCGGGGCTCCACATAGTTGGGAATCTCCGGGGCCTCGTGCATCTGGGTTCCGATGCCGTGGCCCACGTATTCCCGCACCACGGAGAAGCCGTTTGCCTCCACGTAGCGCTGGATGGCGCCGGACAGGTCCGGCAGGCGGTAGCCCTCCCGGGCGAACCGGATGCCCTCGAAGAAGCTCTGCCTGGTCACCGCAATGAGCCTGCTGGCCTCCTCTGAGATCTGGCCGCAGGGGTAGGTGGCCGCGCAGTCGCCGTGGAAGCCGTCCTTGAACGCGCCCACATCCACGCTGACGATGTCGCCCTCCTTCAGCACCCGGTCCCCCGGGATGCCGTGGATGACCTCGTCGTTGACGGAGATACACACGCTGGCCGGATAGCCCTGATAGTTCAGGAAGGACGGCACAGCGCCCTGCGACTTGATGAAACGGTATACTGCTCTGTCAATTTCTCGGGTTGTCACGCCAGGGGCTACCATAGCTCCCGCCAAGGCGCGAGCCGCCGCGGTAATTTTTCCCGCCTGGCGCATCAGTTGGATCTCGTGGCTGGATTTGAGTGTGATCATTTCTTCTCAATACCCAAAGCCGCCAGGATCGCGCGGAAAATGGTCTCCTTGTCGCCGGAGACTTTGACGGAGCGGAGCAGGCCCCGCTGGGCGTAGAAGTCCACCAGGGGCTCCGTCTCCTTATGATAGACCGCGAGACGCGCGCGAACGGTCTCGGGCGTATCATCCTTGCGCTGGATCAGCTTGCCGCCGCAGTTGTCGCAGATGCCCTCCACCCGGGGGGGGATGGCGTTGACATTGTAGCTGGCGCCGCAGGCCTCGCAGACCCGGCGGCCGGTCATGCGGCGGAGGATCTCCTCCTCGGAGACCTCGATGGAGACCACCGCGTCAAACTGGATCCCGGCCTTCTCCAGGGCCTCGGCCTGGGCGATGGTGCGGGGCACGCCGTCCAGGATATAGCCGCCCGCGCAGTCGGGCTTCTCCAGCCGCTCGCTGATGATGCCGATGATGACCTCGTCGGGCACCAGCTTGCCGGCGTCCATATAGCTCTTGGCCTTCAGGCCGGTGGGGGTGCCGTCCTTGATGGCGGCGCGGAGGATATTGCCGGTGGAGATGGTCGGGATTCCCAGCTTCTTGCAGAGAATCTCGGCCTGAGTGCCTTTGCCGGCGCCGGGGGCGCCCAATAAGATCAGCTTCATATCCGTCTCTCCTTATCCAAGAAAGCCCTTGTATTGACGCATCAGCATCTGGTTCTCCAAAGCCTGCACCGTCTCCAGCGCCACGCCCACCACGATGATGACGGAGGTGCCGCCGATGGCCAGCGCCTCCACGGTGGGGAGCAGCTTGCCGGCGATAAGGGGCAGGATGGCCACGATGCCCAGATAGATGGCGCCGAACAGGGTCACCTTATTGAGGACCTTGGCAATAAAGTCGCTGGTGGGCTTGCCCGGACGGAAGCCGGGGATGAACCCGCCGTTGCGCTTGAGGTTGTTGGAGATTTCCACAGGGTTAAACTGGATAGTGGCGTAGAAGTAGCTGAACGCGATGATGAGCAGGAAGTACACAATCAGGTACAGCACGCTCTTGGTGTCGATGGCGTCCAGCAGCGCCGCCCGGAAGCTGCCCTCAGGAGGGGCGGGCAGGAACGCGCCGATGGTGGCGGGGATGGTGGCGATGGACTGGGCGAAGATGACAGGCAGCACGCCGGACATGTTCACCTTCATGGGGAGGCTGCTGCTCTGGCCGCCGTACATACGCCGGCCCACCTGGCGCTTGGCATACTGCACGGGGATGCGCCGCTCGGCGTCGTTGACGAAGACGATGAGCACCACCAGCAGCAGGATGCCGATGACAATCACGGGGATGAACGCGGGGTGCAGCACCCGGACGGTGTCGCTGGCGGTGACGCCGTTGGCCCAGTTCTGGACGCTGCCAATCAGGGTAGAGATCATGGCGGGCACGCGGGAGATGATGCCCGCGAAGAGGATCAGGGAGATGCCGTTGCCCACGCCGAACTCGGTGACCTGCTCGCCCAGCCACATGAGGAAGCTGGAACCGGCGATGAAGGACACGATAATCACCAGGGCGGCCCAGATACCGGTGTCGGTGAGGATGCCGGTCTGGTTCTTCATGATGAAGTAGTAGCCGACAGCCTGGAGCAGGGCGATGCCCACGGTGGAGTAGCGGGTGATGGACTCGATCTTCTTCTTGCCCTCCTCGCCGCCGTCACGGGCCAGCCGCTCCAGGGCGGGGATGGCCACGGTCAGCAGCTGGATGATGATGGAGGCGTTGATATAGGGCTGGATGCCCAGAGCGAAGACAGTGGCCTGCTGGAAAGCGCCGCCGCTCATGACGTTGTAGAGCCCCAGGATGGTGGTGCTCATGCCGTTGAGGTAGGTTCTGAGCACCTCGGTGTTCACATAGGGCACCGCGATGGCCGCGCCGATGCGGTAGATGACGAGGATCAGCAGAGTAAACAGGATCTTTTTCCGCAGCTCGGGGATGCCCCAGGCTTTGCGAATGGTCTGGATCATGTTACTTCACCTCCGCCTTCCCACCGGCCGCCTCGATCGCTTCCTGAGCGGACTTGGAGAATGCGGAAGCTTCCACTGTGACCTTCTTGGTGAGCTTGCCGTTGCCCAGCACCTTGTAGCCGTATTCGCACTTGCTGAGAATACCGCGCTCCAGGAGGGCCTCGGCGGTCACAACGTCGCCGTCTTCGAATTTGTTCAGGGCGCTGAGATTGACGATCTCCAGGGGCTTGGCGAAGATGTTGTTGAAGCCGCGCTTGGGGACACGGCGGGCCAGAGGCATCTGGCCGCCTTCAAATCCCACGCGGACGCCGCCGCCGCTGCGAGCCTTCTGGCCCTTGTGGCCACGGCCGGCGGTCTTGCCGTTGCCCGTACCGGCGCCGCGGCCCTTGCGCTTGCCAGCGTGGGTGGATCCGGCGGCGGGAGATAACTCATGCAGTTTCATATTCCGGTACCTCCTTACTTGGTCTCTTCGACGCGCAGCAGATAGCCGATCTTGGCGATCTTGCCGCGGGTCTGTGCATTGTCGGGCTGCACGGTGGTGTCACCGATTTTCTGCAGGCCCAGGGAGTTGGCAGTGGCGATGTGCTTTTCCAATCTGCCGTTGAGGCTCTTGACGAGCTTGATGTTCAGACTTGCCATCTCGCTGCCCTCCTTAACCAATGATCTCTTCCACGCTCTTGCCGCGGATCCGGGCAACCTCCTCGGGGCCGCGCAGGGCCTTCAGGCCCGCGAAGGTGGCGGCGACCACGTTCTGGGGGTTGTTGGAGCGCAGGCACTTGGCGCGGATGTCCTGGATGCCGGCGGCCTCCATGACGGCGCGCACCGGGCCGCCGGCGATGATGCCGGTACCGGCGCTGGCGGGCTTGAGGATGACGCGGCCGGCGCCGGCCTCGCCGATGATCTCGTGGGGGATGGTAGTGCCGGAGGTGGTGACGGTCATCATGTTCTTCTTGGCGTCCTCCAGGCCCTTGCGGATGGCCTCGGGGACCTCGGCGGCCTTGCCCAGGCCGTAGCCCACCTTGCCCTTGCCGTCGCCGACGACCATCAGGGCGGA
>CANRHK010000024.1 GCA_947630395.1 uncultured Oscillospiraceae bacterium | reverse complement strand
CCGCACTCCAGCACGTAGGGCAGCTCCATGATGACGCTCTCAATCTCAAAGGGCCCGATGCGGTAGCCGCTGGACTTGATGACGTCGTCGGCCCGGCTGACGTACCAGAGGTAGCCGTCCTCGTCCTGCCACGCGATGTCGCGGGTGTGGTACAGGCCGTCGTGCCAGACCTCCTCGGTCTTCTCAGGGCTGTTGTAGTAGCCCACAAACAGGCCGCAGGGGGGATTGTTCTTGTCGGCGCGGATGCAGATCTCGCCGTTCTCGCCTCTGGCCACCTCGTTGCCGTCCGCGTCCACCAGGACCATGTCGTAGATGGGAGTGGGCTTGCCCATGGATCCGATCTTCTGCTTGTCGCCAATGAGGTTGCCCACGGAGAGGGTGGTCTCGGTCTGGCCGAAGCCCTCGTAGATCTGGAGGCCGGTCTGGGCCTCAAACTGGCGGAACACCTCCGGGTTCAGCGCCTCGCCGGCGGTGGTGGCGTGTTTGATGGAGCTGAGGTCGTACTTGCTCAGGTCCTCCTTGATGAACATGCGGTACATGGTGGGCGGGGCGCAGAAGGTGGTGATGTTGTACTTCGCGAACAGGGGCAGGATGTCGTCGGCGTGGAACCGGTCGAAGTCATAGGTGAACACCGCGCCCTCGCACAGCCACTGGCCGTACAGCTTGCCCCACAGGGCCTTGCCCCAGCCGGTGTCGCTGATGGTGAAGTGGAGGCCGTCGGGGTGGACGTCGTGCCAGTACTTGGCGGTGATGTAGTGGCCCAGGGCGTACTTGTAGCTGTGGGCGGCGATCATGGGGTAGCCGGTGGTGCCGGAGGTGAAGAGCATGAGCATGAGGTCGTTGCCGCAGGGGGCGTCGGGGGTCCGCTCGTACTTGCTGCGGTACAGCATATACTCCTCGTCGAAGTTGTGCCAGCCCTCCCGGGTACCATTGGCCATAATCTTCAGCTTCAGGGTGGGGCTGTCCTTCTCCGCCAGATCCACCTGGTGGGCGGTGTCGCCGTCGCCGGTGCAGACGATGGCGCTGACGCCGGCGGCGTTGAAGCGGTAAGTGAAGTCGTGCTCCTGGAGCAGGTTGGTGGCGGGGATGGCGATGGCGCCCAGCTTGTGGAGGCCCAGCATGCAGAACCAGAACTGGTAGTGGCGCTTCAGCACCATCAGCACCCGGTCGCCCCGCTTGATGCCCAGGGCCTTGAAGTAGTTGGCCGCCCGGCTGGAGGCCCGGGCCATGTCCTCAAAGGTGAAGCGCCGCTCCACCTTGTTGTGGTCCAGGTGGACCATGGCCAGCTTGTCGGGGTACTTCTCGGCGATGGCGTCCACGCAGTCAAAGGCGAAGTTGAACCGGTCGGCGTTGGGGAAGGTCAGGGTCTTGAGAAGCCCGTTCTCGTCCTCCTCGGCGTGGAAGAAGTCCTTGCAGACGGAGTCCTCGCCCCGGCGGGCCCGGACGATGGACTGGCGGACGGCGGCCTCGCTGGTCTTCTCGCCGGAGATGACTACGGCGCAGAATACGCACTTCTCGCCGCCTACGGCGATCATACCGTGGGGAGTGGAGGAGTTGTAGAGAATGCTGTCGCCCTCGTTCAGGACCTCGGTGTGCTCGCCCACCTGGACCTTCAGCTGGCCGGAGAGGACCAGGTCGAATTCCTGGCCGGAGTGGGTGGTGAGGTGGATGGGCAGGGTCTGCTGCTTCTCGTCGTAGTCGTAGGTGACGTAGTAGGGCTCCGCCAGCTTGTTGCGGAAGAAGGGGGCCATGTTGCTGATCTCAATGCCCGGCTCCTTGGCGGTCTGCTGGCCCTGGCCCTTGCGGGTCACGGTGTAGCTCGACAGGTTGGCGCTGTGGCCCTCCAGCAGGTCGGTGATGCCGATGCCGAAAGCCAGGGAGCACTTATGGATGAAGGTGAAGGGCAGATCGGCCATGCCGGCCTCGTAGGTCCGGTACTCCGCCAGGGTGGTGTCGGTGCGTGCGGCCATGTCCTCCTCACTGTAGCCGCAGATGCCCCGCATCTCGCGGATCCGGTAGGCGATCTCCATCAGCTGTTCGTTGACGCGCGCTTTGTCCATGGGTTGTTTCCTCCGAAAAATGTATTGGGTGAATGAGAAAAGGCGTTGCGTGACAAAAAGAAGACCCGTCTCAAAGAGAATTTCTTTGAGACGAGTCATAGCTTTCGTTATGTACCCGCGGTACCACTCAAATTGCGCCGAAGTCGGCGCCCCTTCAGGCTCCAGCAAGCCCTATGCTCTTACGCGGCAGTCACGGGAGGCGTCTACTTGCCGTTTCCGGTGTTCGGACCTCCAGCTCGGAAGGGATGGGACCTTGGAGTTTTCCGCCGCCGGGCTTCCACCAATACCCGGCTCTCTGTGGACAGGCCGCTCCGTCCGTCTTCGTCATCGCTTTTTCTTATTCACTTGCGGAGAAGTCTACACCATCTTTCCGCTTTTGTCAATAGGGCATTTTGCACAGTTTTCGGCGCAATTTGCCCCTGTCCGCTGGCGCTACTCCCGTTTCACCGCGTCTATGGCGGCCAGGATTCTCGCCTTTACCTCCGGAAGAGTCCCTTCGATGGTGGCCCCGGCGGCCATGGCGTGGCCGCCGCCGCCCAAGAGCTTGCAGGCCTCCGTGGCGTTCACCCGGCCGTTGGCCCCGGTGCGGAGGGACAGCTTCCACACGTCCGGCTTCAGCTCCCGCAGCACCGCGCCGCAGTCCACCCCCTCCACCACGCCGGCCAGGGTGGACAAATCTTCCGCGTCGCTCTCCGTGGCCCCCACCCGCTCCATGAGGGAGATGGGCACGGCCATGAACACGCCCCGGCCCTCGTGGAAGAACTCCATGTTGCTGAGCAGATCCGCCTCCAGGGCGATGCGCCTGCGGCTCTTGGTGCGGAAGTGGCGCTTGTTCACAGAGAAGTAGTCAATGCCCGTCTCCAGCAGGGCCGCCGCCACCCGGTGGGTGTTGGCGGTGGTGTTGGCGTAGACAAAGCAGCCGGTGTCCGTGGACACGGCGGCGTAGAGGGGCAGGGCAATTTCCCGGGTAATTTCCCCCAGCGCGCAGCATATCTCGTAGACAATCTCCCCGCAGGCGGCCCGGGAGGCGTCCACGCACCGGGCGGCCCCGAAGCCCTCGAAGGAGGGGTGGTGGTCGATGGCCAGGCCGATGCGGTCAAAGTACGCCTCCGCCGCCGGGTAGAACAGGCTCCTGGCGGCGATGTCCACGGAGACCACGAAATCCGGCTTGAAGTCCTCCGGTGCCCAGTAGGGCGCGGCGTACACCGCGTTGTTGTCCGTGATATCCGGGTTATAAAGGATATGGGTCCTCCTGCCCAGCTGCCCCAGGGCGGCGCACAGGGCTGCGGCGCAGCCGACGGTGTCCCCGTCCGGGCGCAGATGGGTGAGAATCAGAATGTCGTCCTTTTGCCGCAGCAGGGCGGCGGCCTCTTGGGTGGTCATCGCGTTAGTCCTCATCGTCTAAGATAATATGCTCGTTGGCGGGGTTGGCGGGCTTCACTACCTCCGGGTCCCGCAGCATCTCCAGAATGTGGGCCCCCTGGGCGATGGAGTCGTCCGCCACGAACTGCAATTCCGGCGTGTAGCGCAGCCGCAGAGCGGCCCCCAGCTCCCGGCGGAGATAGCCGCCGGCGGACCGGAGGCCCCGCATCATCTCCTTCTCCTGGCTCTTGTCCAGGGCGCTGATATACACTTTCGCGTACCGCAGATCGCTGGTGGTGTCCACGTGGGTGACGGTGAACAGCCCGCCCTGGAGGCGGGGGTCCTTCACCGTCCGCAGCAGGGCGGACAGCTCCCGCTGGATCTCCTCGTTGATGCGTCCGATGCGATTACTTGCCATCTTGGAAAACCTCCTTTGTGGAGAAAATGAAGATTGATAAAACCATCAGGGGCCGAGAATCCAGAAGTGGTCCGCGCCCCGGTTCTCCCGCTCCAGCCAGGCGCGGACGGTCCGGAAAAACGGCTCCAGCTTCGGCCTCCGGGCCAGGGCCAGCTTCTCCACCCGCTCCCACCGGTCCAGAGGAATTTGGGTAGGCCCGTACCAATTGAAGCTGGGGTAGGGAAATACCTGATCCAAATCCGGAATCAAGTCACCTATACCCCAGAGCTCGTCGGCGAGGTAGAGGGAGTCGGGGGACCAGTGGCTTTCCGGATAGCGGTGGGCGCAGGCGAACTCATAGGTATCCCCGGTGGCCACCTGTTCCAGGGACATGAGCCGCGGGATCTTTGGCAGGTTCATCTCCACGGTCAGGCAGATCTGGGAGATCAGCCCGCCGGGAAATTCTCCGGTGAGATCCGGCTCGTACTGTATCTTTGTCAGCATGCCCAGGGCGTTCAAATCAAATTCCGACAATTTTCCCCTGGATCGCAGAAGGCGCTCTCCGCCGCCGTCGCCTACCCACAGGGACAGCAGCTCCACCTCCTCGCCGGGGGAGAGATTCTCCCGCAGATAGCCGATCAGGGATCGCCAGTCGTTGTCGTGCCCGGTGATGTCCAATTCGTACTGACAGGGCTTCAGCGCGAAGCCCAGAGCGTCCACCGCTGCCCGGTAATAGCGGTGCTCCGCCACCCGAAAGCCGCAGGGGAAACCGACAGTGATCCCGCCGCTCTTGTGCTCCCGGTATTCCTGTTTGTCGCACAGAGGCAGTTCGTGATCGGATGCGATGAGGGTGACATGGCTCATGGGAACCCTCCTTTCTCAAACAGGCGAAAGGGGCGGGCGAAGCCGCCCGCCCCCGATTAATTCTCTTCTTTTAGACTTCAATCTGCTCCATGACAAAACATTCAATGATATCTCCCTCTTTGATATCGTTGAACTTCTCTACGGTCATGCCGCACTCATAGCCGGAGGCCACCTCCCGGACGGCATCCTTGAACCGCTGGAGGGAGGCCAGCTGGCCCTCGTGGATCACCACGCCGTCCCGGACCACCCGGACCTGGCAGCTGCGCTGGATCTTACCGTCCTGGACGTAGCAGCCGGCCACCGTGCCCACGCCGGAGACCTTGTAGGTCTGGCGTACCTCGGCGTGGCCGATCAGGGACTCCCGGAACTTGGGGGCCAGCATGCCCTTCATGGCGGCCTCCACCTCGTTGATGGCGTCGTAGATGACCCGGTACATCCGCATATCCACGTTGCTGCGGGCGGCGTTGTCCCGGGCGGCGGCGTCGGGCCGCACGTTGAAGCCCACGATGATGGCCTTGGAGGTGGCCGCCAGCATCACGTCGCTCTCGCTGATGGCGCCTACGCCGGAGTGGATGACCCGGACCCGGACCTCCTCGTTGGAGAGCTTCTCCAGGCTGCTCTTCACCGCTTCGGCGGAACCCTGGACGTCGGCCTTGACGATGATGTTCAGATCCTTGACCTCGCCGGCCTGGATCTGGTGGAACAGATCCTCCAGGGAGACCTTCTGGATGGGGGCGTTGGCCTTGGCCCGCGCCTCGGCCTTCCGCTGCTCCACCAGCTCCCGGGCCAGGCGCTCGTCAGCCACGGCGTTGAAGTTGTTGCCCGCGCCGGGAACCTCGCCCAGGCCGGTGATCTCCACGGGCACGGAGGGGCCGGCGGAGGTGATGCGCCCGCCCTTGTCGTCCACCATGGCCCGGACGCGGCCCACGGCGGTGCCGGCGATGATGATGTCGCCCTGCTTCAATGTGCCGTTCTGGACCAGCAGGGTGGCCACGGGGCCCCGGCCCTTGTCCAGCCGGGCCTCGATGACCGTGCCCTGGGCGGCCCGGTTGGGGTTGGCCTTCAGCTCCCGCACCTCGGCCAGGAGCACCAGGTTCTCCAGCAGGTCCTCAATTCCCATGCCGGTCTTGGCGGAGATGGGGCACACGATGGTGTCGCCGCCCCACTCCTCTGGCACCAGTCCGTGCTCGGTGAGCTGCTGCTTGATGCGCTCGGGGTTGGCGTCCGGCTTATCCATCTTATTGATGGCTACGATGATGGGAATCTCCGCCGCCTTGGCGTGGTTGATGGACTCGACGGTCTGGGGCATGATGCCGTCCTCGGCGGCCACCACCAGGATGGCGATATCCGTCACCATGGCGCCCCGGGCCCGCATGGAGGTGAATGCCTCGTGGCCGGGGGTGTCCAGGAAGGTGACGGACTTGCCGTTCACCCGGACCTGGTAGGCGCCGATGTGCTGGGTGATGCCGCCGGCCTCGCCCTTGGCCACGTGGGCATTGCGGATATAGTCCAGCAGGGACGTCTTGCCGTGGTCCACGTGGCCCATGACCACCACCACGGGAGCCCGGGGCACCAGATCGGCCTCTTTGTCCTCGGCGGTGTCGATCAGGCGCTCCTCGATGGTGACCACGACCTCCTTCTCCACCTTGCAGCCCATCTCCTCGGCGATGATGGCGGCGGTGTCGAAGTCGATGATCTGGCTCAGGGAGGCCATGACGCCGTTCTTCATGAGGCACTTGACCACCTCGGCGCCGGTCTTCTTCATGCGGCTGGCCAGCTCGCCCACGCTGATCTCGTCGGGGATCTTCACCGTCAGGGGGGTCTTCTTGGCGATCTCCAGCTGGAGCCGGCGCATCCGGTCCTGCTCCTCCTGCCTGCGCTTGTTGGAGAAGGTCATCTGGTTCTTCTTCTTGTTGCCGCCCCGGATCTTCTCCTTGCCCTGACCCTGGCTCTTGTCACGGCTCCGGCCGCCCCGCTGGCTGCGCTCGGCCATGTCCTGGAGCTTCTCGTCGTATTTGTCCAGGTTGACGTTGGCGGCCTTGCGGGTGTCCACCACCTTGGTCTTGGGCACCCGGCCGGCGGGCTGCTGGGCGCTCTGGGCCTGGGCGGGCTGCTGCTTCTGGGGCTGCTGCTGGGGCCTGTTGCCCTTGGTGGGCTGCTGGCCCCTGCCGGCGCTCTGGCCGCCCTGGGCGGGCTGCTTCCCCGCCGCCGGCTGCTGGCCCGGACGGGCGGGCGCGGCCTTGCCGGGCTTCTCCGCCCCCTTCTCCGGGGCGGCGGGCTTCGGCTTCTCCGACGGCGCCACGTCGGCATAGATGGCCTGGATGCCGCTGACGGGGTTGTGCTGGGTCAGGTGCTCAAACACCACCGTCAGCTCCTCGTCGCTGAGATTCTGGCCGGACTTCTTCGGCGTGGGAAAATACTTGCTAAGGATCTCGATGATCTGCTTCGTCTGCATGCCGAAGTCCTTGGCCAGCTCGTTTACCTTATACTTGTTGATGATGTTACCCAATCAGGCCACCTCCAGTGAGTTACTTTTTCTTGAAAGAAAAAGTAACCAAAAAGAACTTTTATCCTCGCTACCGGCTCTGTCGGAACACCGACATGGCAGCACGGTAACGGAAACTCCATTCTAATCTGAGGACTTTTTCTTCCCGAATTGCTGTTTGTCGCGTTGGCGCTGTTCCTTCCTGCGGCGCGCCGCCCGCTCCGCTTTCACCGCCAGACGTTCGGCGGTCCCGCCGTACCGGGCTCCGTCCGCCGCCGCCAGCTTGCCGGCGATGGACTGGGCCAGGCCCAGATCCGTCACCGCTGCCATGGCGCAGCCGGCACGGCCCACCGCCGCCCCCAGGGCCTCCTTGGAGTAGGGAACTTGCATCCAAAGGCACTGGCCCTGGCCGGCGAAGCGCTCCGCCCGGCGGAGGGTGTTCTCCGCGGCGTCCGACGCCAGCAGCAGCAGCCGGCAGGCGCGGGCGGCGCAGGCGTCCCCCGCGGCCTCCTCCCCCACCGCCAGCTTGCCGGCCTTGAGGGCCAGACCCACGGTGCGGAGGGTGTTGTCAAGCTCCATCTCCGCCGTCCCTCATCTGCGCCTCCAGGGCCTCGTAGACCTCCGGCGGAATGGCGGTATCAAAGGCCCGCTCCAGGGCCCGGCTCTTCCGGGCCTTCTTCAGGCACTCCTCCGCGGGGCAGACATAGGCCCCGCGGCCGGGCTTCTTGCCCTTGAAATCCAGGCTGATCTCCCCCTGGGGGGAACGGACCACCCGGATCAGGTCCCGCTTGTTCTTCATCTCCCGGCAGCCCAGGCACTGGCGCTGGGGGATCTTTCTCGGCTTCTGCACGGTGATTCTCCTCTGTCAGGGGACTTATGCCTCGTCCTTATAGGACTTTGGCTTGATGTCGATCTTGTAGCCGGTGAGCCGGGCGGCCAGACGGGCGTTCTGGCCCTCCTTACCGATGGCCAGGCTCAGCTGGTCGTCGGGAACGATGACCCGGCAGCCCTTGCCCTCGTCCGCCAGCCACACGTCCAGCACGTCGGCGGGCGCCAGGGCGGCGGCGATGAACTTGGCCGGGTCCTCGCTGTACTTGATGATGTCGATCTTCTCGCCCCGGAGCTCGTTGACGATATTGCCCACCCGCTGACCGGCGGGGCCTACGCAGGCGCCGATGGGATCGATGGCCTCGTCGTTGCTCCACACCGCCATCTTGGTGCGGCTGCCGGCCTCCCGGGCGATGGACTTGACCTCCACCACGCCGTCGTAGATCTCGGGGACCTCCAGCTCAAACAGGCGCTTCACCAGCCCCGGGTGGGTCCGGGAGATAAGGACCTGGGGCCCTCTGGTGCTGCGGCGGACCTCCACCACATACACCTTCACGTGCTGGCCCTCGGTGAGTGTCTCCGTCTTGATCTGCTCGCTGGCGGAGAGCAGGGCCTCCGTGGACTCCGGCCCGGTGCCGATGCGCAGGGACACCCCGCCGGTGCGGGGGTCGATGCGGGTCACCACGCCGGTGAGGATCTCGTGCTGCTTGGAGTTGAACTCGTCATAGACCATGCCCCGCTCGGCCTCCCGCAGGCCCTGGATGATGACCTGCTTGCCGTTGCCGGCGGCGATACGGCCAAACTCCACGTTGCTCACCGGGATGTTGACGGTGCCGCCCACGTCGGTGCGGCCGTACTTGGCCCGGGCCTCATCCAGGGACATCTGGGCGCCGGGGTTCACAACCTCCTCCACGATCTCCTTCTGGACGTACATGCGCAGATCCTTCTTCGCCTCGTCCACGTCCACCACCACGTTCTCCACGCCCTCGTGGTCCTTTTTGTAGGCGGTGGTGATGGCCTGAATAATCTTATCCATCATGAAGGTCTGCGAGATGCCCCGCTCCTTCTCCAGCATGGCCAGCGCGGCAAAAATTTCATCGCATTTCATTGTCTCTCACTCCTGCTTCCCCTGGGCCCTGGGCCCGTCAAAATTCAATGCGGAGGCGGCAGAGGGCCACCTCGTCCTTGGTAAAGGTCATGGGCTGTCCGCCCACCGTAACGGTCACATTCCCGTTGTCGTAGCCCGCGAGGACGCCGGCGAACTCCTTGCGCCCGTTCCGGGCTTTGTAGAGCTTCACCGCTACGGGGCTGCCCAGAAAGCGCTCATAGTCGCTGGGCCGCTTCAAGGGCCGCTCGGCCCCGGCGGAGGACACCTCGAAGGTGTAGCTGCCCTCGATGGGGTCCGCCTCGTCCAGCAGGTCGCTGACCACCCGGCTAATCTTCTCACAGTCCAGAATGTCCACGCCGCCGGGCTTGTCGATGTAGAGGCGCAGATACCAGGTTCCGGCCTCCCGGACGTACTCCACGTCCCACAGCTCGCAGCCCGCCTCCTCTACCACCGGCTGGGCCAGCTTCGCCACCAGCTCCGTCACCTTCGCCATTGCCTCTCCTCGCTTTTCTCCCTCCGGCATATGCCCGGAGGGACGATTTTGCTCCGGCCAAACAGGCCAAGAAAAAGAGCGGACTATCAAAAGTCCACTCCGGTGTTACCCATACTGACAAGGGGAGTATACCACATCAATCCTAGAATTGCAAGGGTTTTCTTGGAAATAATATGGGTTTTTCCGCAACTTTTCAGCCCGGGCGGGGCTTTTTCCCGCCCGGGCGCCCCCTCTACTGCCGCTGGAGCCCGTCCAGGGTCAGGCCGAAGGCCTCCCCGAAGCGCTCCAGAAACCATTCCACCTCCGGCAGCCCCATGGCCCGCAGAGCCGTCAGGGTCTCCCGGGCGGCGTCGCCAAACTCGGTGTTCCCCGCCCCCAGCTCCTCCACGCACTTGATGTAGGCGGAGAGCTTGTCCGCCGCCTTGACGATCTCACGGACCTCCGGGTCCTCCTCCCGCAGCAGCGGCTCATAGGCCCCCCGCAGCTCCTCCGGCAGCATGTCCAGCAGCCGCCCGGCGGCCACCGCCTCCACCTGGCGGTAGGCGTCCCGGATGGCGGGGTTGTAGTACTTGATGGGGGTGGGCAGGTCCCCGGTGAAGATCTCCGTGGCGTCGTGGAACAACGCGGCGCTGGCGCACCTGTCCGGGTCGCAGGGACGGCCCATCACGTCCCGGCGGATTACCGCCAGGGCGTGGGAGAGCACCGCCGCCATGTGGCTGTGCTCCTGGATGTTCTCCGGCGTGCTGTTGCGCATCAGGGACCAGCGGGTGATGTACTTCATCCGGCTGATGTAGGCAAAAAATTTGTGCATGGCGCTGTCCTCTCTGTCTTGTTTGGGATAGTATAACAGATATGAAGGCGGATTTCAAACGCTTCCTGCGTTCTTTCGCCCCCGCCGCTCGCCTGCCGGGGCCTCCTGGACGGGTTTTTTAACTTTTTGGCCTCCACGCCCGTTGACATAACGATGTGGATAACTGTGTGGATAATGTGCAAAACCTTGTGCCGTCATGGTTACAAAGCGGTTACAAAGCAGTTATGCCCACAGTTGGGACAATCACTTTTTCCCGAGTTTTTTCTGTTTTTGTCAAGCCCGCCCGCTCGGCGGGGAAAATCCGGCCCAGGCACTTGCCATTCGCCGGAAAATTTGGTACACTAGGGTAAATTGAGGATTTTACGCATCGGAGGAAATGCATGGCCACACAGCGAAAAAAGAACTACGGAAACGAGTCCATCAGCGCCCTGAAGGGGGCCGACCGGGTGCGGAAGCGCCCCGGCGTCATCTTCGGCTCCGACGGCCTGGAGGGCTGCGAACACGCCGTTTTTGAGATACTGTCCAACTCCATTGACGAGGCCCGGGAGGGCCACGGCCGGCTGATCACCGTCACCCGCTTCCTGGACCACAGCGTGGAGGTGGAGGACCAGGGCCGGGGCTGTCCGGTGGACTGGAATGAGAAGGAGCAGCGGTGGAACTGGGAGCTGGTGTTCTGCGAGCTGTACGCCGGGGGCAAGTACGGGAACAACGAGGGGGAGAATTACGAGTATTCCCTGGGGCTCAACGGCTTGGGCTCCTGCGCCACCCAGTACGCATCCTCCTATATGGACGTTACCGTCTGGCGGGACGGCTTTGAGTACCGCCTCCACTTCGAGAAGGGGGAGGTCACCGGCAAGAAGGGGGAGGAGCTGCAAAAGACGCCTCTCACCCGTAAGAAAACCGGCACCAGGACCCGGTGGCTGCCCGATCTGGAGGTGTTCACCGACATCAACATCCCGCCGGAGTATTTTGCCGGCGTGATGAAGCGGCAGGCGGTGGTGAACGCGGGGATCATCTTCCAGCTGAAAGTGGAGACCGCACCGGGAAAGTTTGAGACCACCGAATTTCTCTATGAGAACGGCATTCAGGACTATGTGCGGGAGCTGGCCGGGGAGGGCACCCTCACCGACCCGGTGTTCTGGGAGGCGGAACGCCGGGGCAAGGACAGGACGGACAAGGACGAGTACAAGGTGAAGCTGTCCGTGTCCTTCTGCTTCACCAACAAGGCCTCCGTCATCGAGCACTACCACAACTCCAGCTGGCTGGAGCACGGCGGAAGTCCAGAGAAGGCGACCAAGTCCGCCTTTGTGAGCGCTATCGATGCCTGGCTGAAACAGAACGGCAAGTATCAGAAGAATGAGAGCAAGATCACCTGGGTGGACGTGGAGGACTGTCTGGTGCTGGTGAGCAACAACTTTTCCACCCAGACCAGCTATGAGAACCAGACCAAGAAGGCCATCACCAACCGGTTTGTCCAGGACGCCATGGGGGAGTTTCTCAAGGACAGGCTCAAGATCTACTTCATTGAGAACCCCAACGACGCGCTGCGGATTGCCGAGCAGGTACTGATCAACAAGCGCAGCCGGGAGAAGGCGGAGAGCGCCCGGCTGGATGTGAAGAAGAAGCTGTCCGGCTCCATTGATATCTCCAACCGGGTCCAGAAGTTTGTGGACTGCCGCACCAAGGACGTGAGCCGCCGGGAGATCTACATTGTGGAGGGCGACAGCGCCCTGGGCAGCGTGAAGCTGAGCCGCGACGCGGAGTTCCAGGGCATCATGCCCGTGCGGGGCAAGATCCTCAACTGCCTCAAGGCGGACTACGCCCGGATCTTCAAGAGCGAGATCATCACGGATCTCATGAAGGTGTTGGGCTGCGGGGTGGAGGTCAAAGACAAGCATGTGAAGGATCTGAGTGCTTTTGACCTGGGGAACCTCCGCTGGAACAAGGTGGTCATCTGCACCGACGCCGACGAGGACGGCTTCCAGATCCGGACACTGATTCTTACTATGATTTACCGGCTGTGCCCCACCCTGATTGAGAAGGGGTATGTGTATATCGCGGAGTCGCCGCTCTTTGAGATCAACTGTGGGGAGAAGACTTGGTTTGCCTACTCTGAGAGGGAGAAGAATGAGATTGTCAAGAAGCTGGAGGGGAAGAAGTACAAGATTGACCGTTCCAAGGGTTTGGGTGAGAATGATCCGGAGATGATGTGGCTGACCACCATGAATCCGGAGACACGGCGGCTTATTAAGGTGATGCCTCGGGAGGCCGAGGCCACCTATGAGATGTTTGACCTTCTTTTGGGGAATAATCTCCAGGGGAGGAAGGATTATATTGCCAGCGAGGGGTATAAATATCTGGATTTGGCAGATATCAGCTGACCTTTCAATTTGCCGCGGGGGCTTCCAGCCCCTGGGGAGATGCATCGTTTCGCAGCTGCGCCGCGGACCCCGGGGCCACTTTTTGCCGCCAAAAAGTGGCCGGAAAAACCGCGAAGGGGCTTCGCCCCTTTCGAATCCCTAATGTTTTGATTATTTTTGCGCTCGTCCTGCGGATTTTCGGGCTAAACCGGACTGCTATCCGTGTATGAGGCGAAGCGGCTACCTTAATATGTTCTTGCACAGATTGATGCGCTGGGGCGGGATGGATTGGGTGCGCTGGTTGTTTTTTGCCAGCTGCCTCCTGTCGCTCCGTTCTACTCCGCGAGGGATGGATGCTGCGTGACGTGTGCGTAAAGAAACATGTTTCTTTTGCGGAGTGGAACGGAGCAGACAGCAGTCGGTCAAGGTTAAAAAACGTACAGCGAACCCAAAGCGAAGGTCGCCCGGAGGGCGACTGGGCGCCGCATAGAAATGTCCGTACAACAGTCCTAAAATAGATGATTCGCCTCATATACGGACGGCAGTGATTTAGACCAGGCAGACCGGCAAGACAGCGCAAAACAAAACAACAAGTTGGGGTTCTCAGGGGGGAACCCCCTGAGTGCCCTTTTGCCTACTTTTCCGGCAAGGGAAAAGTAGGCCAGGGCTAGCAGGGGCCGAAAGGCCCCTCCGGGACCAGCCAGGGGGCGGAGCCCCCCGCATATATCTAGGAAAAGGATCACTTCCAATGGCAAAAAAGAAGTCCCCCGACCAGGGGCCTAAAAAAGTAAACAACCCCAATGTGATGGGTCTGCGGGCCGAGGTGATGGAACAGGGCATCACCGATACTCTGGAAACCAACTACATGCCCTACGCCATGTCCGTTATCGTCTCCCGGGCTATCCCGGAGATCGACGGCTTCAAGCCCTCTCACCGGAAACTGCTGTACACCATGTACAAGATGGGCCTTTTAACCGGCGCCCGGACCAAGTCCGCCAACATCGTGGGGCAGACGATGCGGTTGAATCCTCACGGCGACGCCGCCATCTATGACACCATGGTGCGCCTCAGCAGGGGCTACGGGGCCCTGCTCCACCCCTTCGTGGACAGCAAGGGCAATTTCGGCAAGGTCTATTCCCGGGATATGGCCTGGGCCGCCAGCCGGTACACCGAGGCAAAATTGTCCCCCATCTGCCAGGAGCTGTTCCGGGACCTGGACCAGGACGCCGTGGACTTCATGGACAACTACGACAACACCATGAAGGAGCCCTCCCTGCTGCCTACCACCTTCCCCAACATTTTGGTCTCCGCCAATCAGGGCATCGCCGTGGGCATGGCCTCCCAGCTCTGTGGATTCAACCTAGGGGAGGTCTGCGACGCTACTGTGGCGTTTTTGAAGAATCCTCAGTGTGATCTGAGTTCTATTCTGCTGGGGCCTGACTTCCCCACCGGCGGGGAGTTCCTCTACGACCAGGCGGCGCTGGAGGAGGTCTACCGCACCGGGCGGGGCTCTCTGCGGCTCAGAGGCAAGTACCGGTATGTCAAGGCGGAGAACTTGGTGGAGATCTACGAGATCCCCTACACCACCACCACCGAGGCCATTATGGACAAGGTGGCAGAGCTTATTAAGACCGGCAAGCTCAAGGAGATCAACGACATGCGGGACGAGACCGACTTGAGCGGTCTCAAGCTGGCAATCGACCTGAAGCGGGGCGTGGATCCGGACAAGCTCATGGCTAAGCTCTTCCGCATGACCCCCCTCCAGGACAGCGTGAGCTGCAACTTCAATGTGCTGGTGGCCGGCATGCCCCGGGTCATGGGGGTGCGGGAGCTGCTGGAGGAGTGGTGCGCCTGGCGGACCGAGTGCGTGCGGCGGCGGGTGTACTTCTCCCTGGGGAAGAAGAGGGAGAAGCTGCACCTGCTCAAGGGCTTGAAGCGCATTCTGCTGGACATCGACAAGGCCATCCGCATCATCCGGGAGACCGAGGAGGAAGCCGAGGTCATCCCCAACCTGATGATCGGCTTCGGCATCGACCAGGTCCAGGCGGAGTTCGTGGCCGAGATCAAGCTGCGGAACATCAACAAGGAGTATATCCTCAAGCGGGTCCAGGAGGAGAAGGCCCTCCGGGACGAGATTGAGGATCTGGAGGACCTGGTGGGCAACGTGGCCCGGGTGAAGAAGGTCATTGTGGGCGAGCTCCAGGCGGTGAAGAAGAAGTACGCCGAGCCCAGGAAAACCGCTGTCGTCTACGATCACGAGGTGGAGACCTTCGACGAGGCCGAGGAGGCCCCGGACTACCCGGTGAGCGTGTTCCTCTCCAGGGGCGGGTACTTTAAGAAGATCACCCCCCAGTCCCTTCGCATGGCGGACACCCAGAAGTACAAGGAAGACGATGGGCCCCGCCAGTCCTTTGAGACCACCAGCCGGGCCGAGGTCATGTTCTTCACCAATAAACAGCAGGTGTACAAGCTCCGGCTCTCCGACTTTGACGACACCAAGGCCAGCGCCCTGGGGGACTATCTGCCCAGCAAGCTGGGCATGGATCCCGACGAGGCCGTGGTGAGCATGG
This sequence comes from uncultured Oscillospiraceae bacterium, assembly GCA_947630395.1. Lineage (GTDB taxonomy): Bacteria > Bacillota > Clostridia > Oscillospirales > Oscillospiraceae > Pelethomonas. Next base: position 2,932 of record CANRHK010000024.1, on the reverse strand, counting down.
TGCTGCCGGGGGACTACGCCGGCGCGCTGCTGTTCTTCTTCGAAAACGGCAAGGCCGCCCGGGTGGATCTCTCCGCCTACGCCACCACTTCCAATCGCCGGAAGCTCACCGGGGCCTACAGTGACAAGAGTCCCCTGGTGGCCCTGCTGCACCTGAAGGAGGATACGGAGCTGGCGCTGTACTCCACGGAGGTGCGGGCGCTGGTGTTCAGCACCGCCCTCCTCGCCCCCAAGACTACCCGCACCACCCAGGGGGTGCAGGTGATGACTCTGAAGCCAAAATACCGTCTGGCCGAGGTCCGGCCTTTGGAGCTGAGTTCCATCACCAACCTGGGCCGGTACCGCTGCCGCTCCCTCCCCGCCGCCGGTGCCATTTTGAAGGAGGAGGACGGCGACAACCAGCAGATGCGGCTGCTGTAGCAAGGATTCTGTCAGGAGAAGAAAGCGAGGATTTTGATGAAAATAAAGAGCCCCGTTCTGCGCCGCCTCTATGAGTACGGCATGATCACTTTGGGCTGCGCCATTTACGCCCTGTCCTTTCAGTGGTTTTTCCAGCCCAATACCATCGCCATGGGCGGCTTTACCGGCGTCTCCCAGATTCTCAACCGGATGATGCCGGTACTGCCGGTGGGTATAACCTCCATGGTGATGAACATCCCCCTGTTTATCCTGGGGGTGCGGAAGCAGGGGTTGAGGCTGCTGTTCTCGTCTGTGTACGCTATGATCGTGAGCTCTCTGATGATTGACACCCTGGCGGCGCTCCACACCTTCGCCCCTATGGAGTCCCTGCTGGCCTGCGTCTATGGCGGCGCGACCCTGGGTTTGGGGCTGGGGCTGATGATGATGGTGGGCGCTACCACCGGCGGCACCGAGCTGGCCGCCCGGCTGCTCAAGTACAAATTCAGGAGTATCTCCATTGGCAGGCTCTGCCTGTATATCGACGTGGCCGTCATCTCCCTGTACGCGGTTACCTTCCGCAACATCAACGACGCCCTCTACGGCATTATCTCCATGTATATCTCCAGCATCGCCATGGATGCGGTGGTCTATGGCTCCACCGCCGGGGCCAAGATGGCCTACATCATCAGCAGCCAGAGCGAGGTGATCACCAAGCGGCTATTGGACATGGAGCTGGGCATTACCCTGCTCCAGGGCCAGGGCGCCTACAGCGGCGCCGAGAAGCAGGTGGTGCTCTGCGCCTTCAAGCGCAGCCAGATCTCAGCCATCAAGGGCGCCGTCACCGCCATTGACCCCAACGCCTTTATCATTGTGTGCGACGCCCACGAGGTGCTGGGCGAGGGCTTCGGCGCGTATACGCCGGACAGCCTGTAGCGGAGTGGGGCGCTCTTGCGCTTCATGGTTGCAGTTGGCCGGTGAGGACGCCGGCCCCTACGGGCGGCGGGAAGGAAAAGGAGGAAGTTTTATATGCCTTTTGAAGAACTGAAATCGAAGCTGGAGGCCAACGGCTTCCGGGTCTCCGTCTTCTCCACCGGGGAGGAGGCGGCGGACTACTTAAACCGGGAGATTGACAGCACCACCGTGGGCATGGGCGGCTCCATGACCTTGGCGGAGTTGGGGCTGCGGGAGTCCCTCAGCACCCACAACACCCTCTACTCCCACGGCTTCACCCCCGGCGACACCGCCGAGGTTATCCGGCGGGCAGCGGGGGCGGAGATCTATCTTCTCTCCGCCAACGGCATCGCCGCCGGCACCGGCGAGATCATCAACATCGACGGCCGGGGCAACCGGGTGTCCTCCTCCCTCTACGGGCACAGGAAGGTCTACTTTGTGGCGGGGAAAAACAAAATCTCCCCCGACTTTGCCAGCGCCCTCCAGCGGGTCCGCAACGTGGTGGCCCCCAAAAATGCCCGGCGGCTCCACAGGAACACCCCCTGCGCCGTGAGGGCGGATAGGTGCTACAACTGCTCCAGCCCCGATCGGATCTGCAACGGCCTGGTGGTCCTTTGGAAGAAAATGACCTCCATGGACATGGAGGTCGTGCTGATCGATCAGGATCTGGGGTACTGATGATAGGTCCCGCAAAAGCCAGGAGAGGAGGCGCGGCGTGAAACGGATGGGATGGCTGGCTCTGGCCTTGGCGGGGGTCCTGGCCCTCGGCGGCTGCTCGGCCCTGCTGGAGCGCTCCTACAGCTCCGTGGAGCCTTACGCCGGCAAGTACTGGGACTCCGGCGCGGAGGACACCCTGCGGGCGGACAGCTACCAGGATCTGGTGAACACTCTCCTCCTCATTATCGAGCAGCGCTCGGAGTCCGGCGCTATCCGCTGCTACGGCGGTCTCTCCTACACCCAGGCCATGGACGCCCGGGTGGAGGTCCGCCAGGAGACCATGCTGGGATCCTATCTGCTGGAGGATATGCGCTTTGCATACGAGGAGAACGCCGCCGGGGGGTACTTCACCCTCTCCTATCAGATCACCTACCGGGAGGACGCGGCGGATATGGACAGCGTCATGACCCTCTCCGACAGCCAATCCCTGGTGGATCTGCTGCGGCTGGCCGTCCGGGAGGGACATGATCGCCTCACCGCCCAGTTCGCCTACCACATGTCCCGGGAAAACGTCACCGCCGCAGTGGAGAGCCTGTGGCGGGAGATCTGTGAAAACGACGGCGACACGCAGCTCCCCGGCACGGAGGAGGGGGACAGCCCCTCCGAACCCGAGGCCCCCGGGGAGGGGGACGCCCCGGATGGGGAGGCCCCGCCTCCGGACTACCCGCCCTGCCCCTGGACGGTGAAGTTCTATCCGGATATGGGCAGTGCGGATCTGGTGGAGATCTGGCTGGAGGACGGCTGACGCAGGGTCAATCAACGAGTTAACAAACTGTGAACATAAAACTTTAAGATAGCGAAAAAAAGTGGTACACTGGCAAAAAGGAGATGTGCACCATGAAAAAACTCGGTTTGCTTGAAGTGCT